>DASZTU010000399.1:0-6014 GCA_035547975.1 Devosiaceae bacterium
GATGGTGATGCGCCGGGGCGGCAGGCTCAATCCCGACGCGACGAGGGCGGCCCGCACCCGCTCGCCCGCCTCCTTCACCGCCTTGTCGGGCAGGCCGACGATGAGAAAGGCCGGCAGGCCGTGCGCGACCTGGACCTGCACATCGACGAGCACCGGCTCGATGCCCTGAAACGCCACCGTCTGAATTCGGGTGACCACGCGCCCCACTCCCCGGCCACATCGCAACGCTAGCAGGCGCCGCCCCGCCCCGCAAGAACGTTTGGTGAACAGGACGGGTCGGGGAGCGCGTCCCCCGAGGCGTCGTTGGAAGCGCTGCCGTTAACCACGCCCGCAGCTCTCGGGGTTAATGAAAGGTCGCGTTAACCCGCGGCATTTGAATGAGAACCCATCGCCCATTGTGTCTCGAGTATTGCCGCGATGATTTCCGCCTCGCCCGGGTGGCGCCATTTCCTGCCGGTGCGAATGCTGCTGCTGGTCCTGCTGACGCTGGCTCTCGCCAGTTGCGCCCGCCAGCCCGGCTACCGCCCGATCGAGGGAGACAACCGCCCGCATCCGGGCGTCGACCGCGCGCGGAGCATGCCCATCCAGGGCGTCGACATCTCACGCTATCAGGGGCAGGTGGATTTCGACCGCCTGCGGGCCTGGGGCGCGCATTTCGTCTTCATCAAGGCGACCGAAGGCGCCGACTACGTCGACCCCAATTTCTCGCAGAACTGGGCCCGCGCCCGCGCAGCGGGGCTGCCGCGCGCCGCCTATCACTTCATGTACTGGTGCTCGTACGCCTCCGAACAGGCGAAATGGTTCCGCAAGAACGTCCCCAACGACCCCGACGCGCTGCCGCCGGTCCTCGATGTCGAATGGAACAACCAGTCCGCCTGCGGCAAGCGGCTCGACCGCGACGCGGCGTTCGCCAAGGTCAAGTACATGCTCGACGAGATGGAGCGCTACACCGGCAAGCTGCCGATCATCTACACCGACATGAACTTTCACCGCGAGGTTCTGGCCGGGCGCAATCTCCCCAATACCTTCTGGCTGCGCTCGGTCGCCGCCGAACCCGACGCCCGCTATGACGGGGACAGCTTCACCTTCTGGCAATGGACCACGACGGGCACGGTGCCCGGCATCCGGGGCGAAGTGGATCGCGACGTCTTCTACGGCACGCCGGACGAGTGGACGGTGTTTCTCCTCACCGGATGCGATCCGCGCGCGCTCGCCACACTCGGGCCGACCGGGCGCTGCTACAGCCAGAAATGAGCGGTTTGCGGAGCTTTGACGCCCTTGTCACCCACCGGGCGAGGTTTTAGCCTCGCGCGGTGGGCGGGAGCCTCGGGGGCCCATGGGGATCGAAGGAGAAGAGGATGGCAAAAGGTCAGCTGCGCTCCAACAAGGAGCAGAAGAAACCCAAGAAGGAAAAGCCGAAAGTGCTGGCGACGGCCGGGCTCAGCCAGCAGACGGCGGCTCCGGCGAAGAAGAAGTAGTCAGTTCCAACGGGCCGGCCTCGCGCCGGCCCTCTCCTTTTTGGGGCCCCGGGAAAGCGTAGCGCCGGTGCCGACGTCGTGCCGGCTCGCGAACCGGTTGCGGGCTCTCCCTTCAGCCGCCGCCCAAAAGGCCGCTGCCCTTGATGCCGTCGAAGATGAACTGCACCGAGAGCGCGGCGAGCAGCACGCCGACAATACGCGAGACGACGGCGAGCCCGGTCAGGCCGAGGAGGCGCTGGATCGGAATGGCGATGAGCAGCGCGAGGTAGGTCAGAGCGAGGATGATGAGGAGCGCCGCGAACACGGCGGCGAGCTTCAGGTTGTCGCCCTGGGCACCCGAAATCAGCACGATCGTCGCGCTGATGGCCCCCGGGCCCGCAATGAGCGGCATGGCGAGCGGGAAGACGGAAATGTCGGCGCGGGTCCTCGCCTCCGCCTCTTCCTCGCTGGTCGTGCCGGTGCCACCCGAATGGCGGGCGAAGACCATGTCGAGCGAGATGAGGAAGAGAAGGGCGCCGCCCGCCGTCCTGAGCGCCGGCAAGGTAATGCCGAAGACGCCGAGGAGGGCCGTGCCGAACACGGCAAAGAACAGCAGGATCGCGGCGGCGACGGCGGTGCCGCGGAGCGCGAAGGCCCGCCGCTCGAAGGCGGTGTTCTTGTGCGTCAGCGCCGCAAAGACCAGCGCCAGGTCGGCGGGGCCGATGGTCGCAAAGAAGGTGGTGAGCGCGACGACGAAAGTGGCGGTGAGCATGGCCCCGCGACCATGCAGGAGTTTTGGCGCGGAATCGAGAGCGCCGCCCTGCCGTTACCGGCTGAGCTGCAGCCTCAGGCGCGCCGGCGCTCGATCGCGTCCCAGATCATCGGCGCGATGTCGGGGCCGCCGAAGCGCTTGATCTCGCGGATACCGGTCGGGGAGGTCACGTTGATCTCGGTCAGATAGCCGCCGATGACGTCGATGCCGACGAAGATGAGATCGAGCTCCCTGAGGCGGGGGCCGATCTCGGCACAGATTTCGCGCTCGCGCTGGGTCAAGGGGGAAAGCTCGGCGCGGCCGCCCACATGCATGTTGGCGCGCGCCTCGCCCTCCGACGGCACGCGGTTCAGCCCGGCGATGGCCTCGCCATCGACGAGGATGATGCGCTTGTCGCCCTGTCGGACCTCCGGCAGGTAGCGCTGGATCATGAAAGGTTCGCGGAACGCCTGCTCGAACAGCTCGAGCAGCGAGACGAGGTTGTGGCTTCCCTCCTCGATGAAGAACACGCCGGCGCCGCCATTGCCGTAGAGCGGCTTGACGATGATGTTGCCGTGCTCCCTGCGAAACGCCTGTATCTCGGCGCGATCGCGCGTCACGAGCGTCGGCGGCATCAGGTGCGGAAACTCGGTGACGAGGATTTTTTCCGGGGCGTTGCGAACCGAGGCCGGCGCGTTGACCACGTAGGTTTTGGGGTGGATGCGCTCCAGCATGTGCGTGAGCGTGATGTAGTTCATGTCGAAGGGCGGGTCCTGCCGCATCAGCACCACGTCGTAATCCGAAAGATCGCCGCGGGCGGATGGGCCGAGCGCGAAGTGCTCCCCCTTCGGCTTGTCGAAGTTGGTGATCGGGGCGATGACGGCTGAGACCCGGTTGTCGCGCAGGGCGAGCGTGTTCGGGGTGTAGTAGCCGAGTTCGTGCCCGCGGGCCTCAGCCTCGAGCATCATGGCGAAGGTCGAATCGCCCACCGGGTTGATCGAGGCGATGGGATCCATCTGCACGGCGACTTTGAGCTTCATCGGCAACTCACGATGTAAAGGCGTTCCTCAGATGCCGTGGCAGCGATTTCGGCGCAAGGAAAATCACATCGAAGCGGAGCGGCGCCGCCGCCAGTTCCGGATGCCGGGCGAGGTAGTATTCGGCCGCGCGCACCAGCCGCCGGCGGTCGACCTTGGCCAGCGCCTCGGCCTCGCTTTCGCCGCGTCCGCGGGATTTTACCTCGACGAAAACGGTGGTGCCGAAGCGCGCCGCGATGAGATCGATCTCGCCGACCGGGGTTTTGAAGCGCCGCTCCAGAATGCCGTAGAACTGCAGCCCCAGCCAGAGCGCCGCGAGAGCCTCGCCACGCCGCCCCTGGCGCTCGGCGCGGAGCCGCGCCTCACTGGCGCGCCTTGAGGGCGATGGCGGCATCGTACACCTCCTTGCGCTTGAGACGGAAGCGGGTGGCGACCTCGTCGACGGCGGCCCGCAGCGGCTGGCCGGCGAGGGCTACGGCGAGCGCCGCCTGCCAATCCTCGGCCGGCGCCCCGGCCGCCTCGCCGCCAGCGACCAGAATAACCGCCTCCCCGCGGGTTTCGGCACCGGCAAATTCGGCCACGAGGGTTTCGAGCGGGCCGCTCGAGACGCGCTCGAAACGCTTGGTGAGTTCGAGGGCGACGGCCCCCGCGCGATCGCCGCCGAAAATTTCGGCCATCGCCGCAAGCGTTTCGGCGAGGCGGCGCGGCGATTCGTAGAAGACCAGCGTTTCGGGCCGGTCGCGCAACGCCGCCAGCGCGTGCGCGCGAGTCCCTGCCTTGGCGGAAAGAAAGCCGACGAAGGTGAAGCGATCGGTCGGCAGGCCCGCGACCGCGAGCGCCGCCAGCAGCGCCGAGGGTCCCGGTACGGCAAAGACCGGAAGGCCCGCGGCCCGGGCGGCGCGGACCAAGGGGAAGCCCGGATCGGATAGCAGCGGCGTCCCCGCGTCCGAGATGAGCGCGATGCGCGCCCCGCGCCCGAGGTCGGCGAGGATGGGCTCGATCCGCTGCCGCTCATTGTGCTCGTGCAGCGGCCGGCGCGCCGTGCGGATGCCGAAATGCTCGAGGAGCCTCGCCGACGTCCGGGTGTCCTCGCAGAGGACGACGTCGGCCGCCGCCAGCGTTTCGAGGGCCCGGAGGGTGACGTCCCGGAGATTGCCGATGGGCGTGGCGACGACATAGAGCCCGGGCGCGAGTTCCGGCGCCGCGAAAGCGACGCCGCCGATGAAATAGCGGCCGGGCGATGGATCGTCGGAATCGGTCACGAGGGCGTCGCTCCGGGCGGCTCGTTGGTGATGGGCGGGCGGCCGCCGTGGTTCCGGGGCGCGGCGAAGAGCCCGTCGCGCCGATCCTTACGCGCGACCGCTCGAAATTTGTATAGGAAAAGCTTAAGCTTGTGGGCGCAAGCTCGAATGGGTCCTGCCGGTGGGTGCGCTGGCACCCGAGCCGTCAGGCCGCGAGGGGGTCTGGGCAGGGGGGAGACCATGCGCGCAATCGACCGCCGGCAGGCGCTGCAAATGATGGGCGGGGCGAGCCTTGTGGCGCTGCTCGCGGCCTGCGACACGAGCAGTTTCAACCTTTCACCCGCCGCCTCGGGGCCGGCGACCCCGCCCCGCACTTTTGGCACGGGACCCGTGCGGGTCGCCATGCTGCTGCCGCTCAGCGGCGACGCGAGCCTCGCCCAGGTCGGCATTTCGATGGCCAACGCCGCCCAGCTCGCCATGGAATATGCCGCCCAAAACCCCAGGATCGGCAGCAACATCACGCTCACCATCCTCGATACCGGCGCGAGCGCGCAGGGCGCCGCCCAGCAGGCCCGGGCAGCGGTCGCCGCCGGCGCCGCCCTCATCCTCGGGCCGCTCCGGGCCGACCAGGTTCAGGCGGCGGGCGCGGTCACGCGCGGTGCCGGCATTCCGCTCATCGGCTTTTCCAATAATTCGAGCGTTGCCGCGCCGGGAATCTACCTGCTCAACGTGCTGCCCGAGACCGAAGCCAACCGCAGCCTCGGCTATGCGCGCGACCGCAACCGGCGGCGCTTTGCGGCGCTCCTCCCCAATTCGGATTTCGGCCGTGTCCAGCAGGCGGCCTACCAGGAGGCCATCGCCAACCTCCATCTGAGCTCCCGCGGCGCCTTCGTGTTCAATGTCGAATCCGACATGCAGAACCTCGTGGGCCAGGTCGCCTCGCTCGTCTCGTCCGGTGCGATCGACGCCCTCTTCCTGCCCGACCGCGCGACCGCACCCGCCATTGCCGGCATGATGCAGCAGGCGGGAATTGCGCGGGGCAGGCTGATGATCATCGGCTCGGCCGACTGGGATACCGATCCCACGATCCTCTCGACGCCCTACCTGCAGGGGGCGGTCTATCCCGCCGTCGACGACAGCGGCTACAAGGCGCTGGCAGCCGAATATGCGGCGCGCTTCGGCGGCAACCCGCATCCGCTCGCGACCATCGCCTATACGGCGGCGATCCTCGCCAATGCCGGCCCGCTCGCCAACGCGCACTACAGCTCCGGGCTGCTGACCATGCCGGGCGGCTTCAACGGCCGCGACGGCGTCTTCCGCTTCCTGCCCGATGGGCGCAGCCAATACGCGCTGATCATGAAGCAGCTCACCGCCGGCGGGGCCGTACGGGTCGACGGCCCAAAGCTTTAGGGGGTGGCCCCGCGCCCGTTGGGGTCCTACCTGGCTCCCCGCCAGAACCAGACGACGATTGCGGCGCCGACGACTGCGCCCAGCAGCACCAGCAGGGGCGCGATGAAGCCCGCGAGCG
>DASZTU010000400.1:0-3552 GCA_035547975.1 Devosiaceae bacterium
GCGCACTCTCGGGCGCGAGGTCCGTTTGCTGTGCGCCGACCGGCGACGCGAAGCCGGGGGGCATGAAAACGAAAGTCATCGCCTCATTCCCTCACTGGCCGCTGCATCGGCCGGTGCTGGCCTCTCCCGCTCAATGCCTCACACCCCCTGCTGCCGGCGCGGGCGCCCACCCGCACGAACAGCCGCGAGCGTCGCGATGCCTTCGAGGCAGCGCTCGGCACGGTCCGGCGGCAGCTGCCCGCGACAGAAGGCGATGAAGAGCGGCTTGAGGATGCGCCCGGTCACCCCGGCTTCCGCCCACAGGAGCTCGTGGATGTTTCGGGCGAGCGGCGAGGGGAGGGGCGCATCGATGGGGGCGGCAAGGAGCGCGGCGAGGGCGCGCTCGATCTGCTCCCAGCGGCCCGAGGCGATGTGCGTCATGACGTTGTTGATGTGGGGGTGGCGGCGAAACGCCGAGGTCAGGCGGGACGCAAATGCCCGCGCCTCGGCGCCGTCGAGGCAGGATCGTGCCGCGGGGCAGGGCGGCGGCGCGTCACTGGCGGGGAGAGGTTCGGGAAGTGGCGAAGCATCGAGCATTGGACCCTCCTGTGTGGTCGCTGAGCCGTGCCTACGCCGCTTCTCCCCCCTCGACTTTGTGCTGCAGCAAGTTGCGCGCCGGAACCGCCGCCCGGGAGCCCGGAAAATGCTGAATGGGAAAGGTCTAGGAGGCCGCGCCGACGGGCGTCTTCTTCCGCCTCGGCCGCTCGACGGCGGGTGGGGTCGCGCGCTTGAGGGAATTGAGCAGCGTCGTCCGGGCCGTGGCGAGGTGCGCCCCGGCCGCGGCTTCGACGCGCCGCCAGTCCCGGCTCATCAGGGCGTCGATATAGGCCAGATGCTCGACGATCGCGACGCCGTTGCGCTCCCGCTCGAGCATCTTGTTCCACTGGTAGTGGTAGTGGAAGATGAACGCGATGAGCTGGTAGAAATCACGGATGAAGCGGTTTCCCGAGGCGTCGTTGACCAGCTGGTGGAAGCGCGCATCGAGCGCCGAGAAATCGTGGTAGCGCTCGGCCAGCTCCGCCGCGAGCCGCAGGTGTTCCTCGCGCAACTGCTCGAGTGCGGCCCAGGAGGGATGCCCGGGCGGCAGGCGGATGAAGGCCCGGGCGCTGCTCAGCTCGAACATCTGGCGCACTTCGAACAGCTCGAGCGCGAAGTCGGGCGTGATGCCCTTGAAGATCCAGCTGGTGTTCGGCCGTTTCTCGATCAGCCCGAAACGGGCGAAGCCGTTGAGGAAGTCGCGGAGCGCGGTCGTCGAGACGCCGAAGCGCCGCGCCAGTTCCAGCACGTTGATCGTCGCGCCCGGTTCGAGATCGCCGCGCAGCATCCACTCCATGAAGCGGCGCTCGACCTGCCGGGCGGTGGCGACCGTTTCGGGCACGGGGAAGCGGTCGGCCCGCTTCGGCCGGCCGGTGACGACGCGTTCGCGTCCGGAGCTGATGAGGCCCCGGCGCACCAGCTCCTGCAGGGCCTTGCGCACGGTGGTCCGGCTCACCGCCAGGCGCTGGCTCAGCGCCGTTTCCGATGGGACCGGGCTGCCGCGCCCGAGTTCGGCGACGATCGAGAGCGCGCCGTTGAACGCCTGTTTGTAGACGGCGTCGCTCTTGCCCAAGGGCTCAGCGGCCCCGGCGCCGCAACTGATCGAAGAACACGATGAGGATGATGAGGCCGCCGGTGATGATGCGCTGCCAGAACGAGTTGACGTTGAGCAGGTTGGCGCCGTTGTTGATGGTGGCGAGGATGAACGCCCCGATCAGCGGCCCGTGCACCGAGCCGATCGCGCCGAAGAGTGAGGTTCCGCCAATAACCGAGGACGCGATCGCCTGCAGTTCGTACCCGTCGGCCTGCGTGGCGTTGCCGATGCCGAGGCGCGTCGCCAGCAGCACGCCCGCGAACGCCGCGAACACAGCCGAAAGCGCGTAGGCTATGTAGATGATCAGGTTGACGCGCACGCCCGACAGGCGCGCGGCTTCCGGATTTGACCCGACCGCGAAGATGTAGCGGCCCCATCGGGTGTGGCTCAGAAATATGTAGGATGGAACCGCGACCAGTATCACCATCCAGAAGAGGCTGGGAATCCCGAGCCAGTCCTGTGTCGCGAAATCCGAAAAACCCTTGTCCGTGATGCTGATCGTCGCGCCGTTGGTCATCAGGAGGCCGATCCCGCGCAGAGCCGTCAGCGTTGCGAGCGTGATGATGAAGGGCGGCAGGCCCATCTTGGTGATGCCGAAGGCGTGAAAGATACCGATCACGAGGCCCACGCCCAGCGTGAGCGCGATCGACAGCCAGACCGGCACGCCCGCCTGCAGCAGCATGGCGACGATCACCGTGCAGAAGCCGGCGATCGCGCCGACGCTGAGGTCGATTCCGGCCGTGATGATGACGAATGTCTCGCCCAGCGCCAGGATCGCGGTCAGCGAGCCCTGGCGCAGCAGGTTGGGAATGTTTCGCGTCGTAAGGAAATTCGGCGTCGCGACGGCGAGAATGGCCCACAGGACGATGAGCAGCGCCAGCAGGGTGAGCGCGAACAGGAAATTGTAGCTGCGGCGGGCCCGGCGCGCCTGCGCGGAGGCGGCGTCCGAAGTGGTGGTCGTGGTCATTCAGGCTCCCCCTTAAACGCCGATCGCCTCGGCCAGTATCTCTTCGTGTCCGGCCGCGTGGAAGGCATTGCTGCCGGTCAGGCGGCCGTTGCGGAAAACGTGCAGGGTATCGGCGAGCTCATAGACCTCGGGCAGGTAGGACGAGATCAGGATGATCCCGGCGCCGTTCTTGAGGAGCTGCGCCAGCAGCCGATAGATCTCGGCCTTGGTGCCGACGTCGACGCCCACTGTCGGTTCGTCGAAGATGAAAAGATCGGCGCCGTGATTGAGCCATTTGCCGATGACGATCTTCTGCTGGTTGCCGCCCGACATCGAGGAGGCGAGCGAACGCCGGCTCGGCGTCTTGATGGCGAGGTCGCGGATCTGCTTGTCGGCGCACTCGGCTTCCTCGCGGGCTGAGATGGTGAGGCCGTGCGTCAGGCGGTCGTAGATCGGCAGGTTGAGGTTCAAGCCGATCGGCAGGTTGAGGTTGAGCCCCTGGTCGCGCCGGCTCTCGGGCGCCAGGGCGATGCCGAGCGCGATGGCCTGCCGCTCGTGGCGGATGTCCACCGGCTGCCCCTTCCAGAGGATTTGGCCGGCGGTCTTCGGATTGCGGCCGAAAACGCTCATGGCGAACTCGCTGCGCCCGGCGCCGATCAGGCCGTAGAGCCCGACGATTTCGCCGCGGCGCACCGTGAGCGAAACCTCCTCAAAACCTTTGCCCGAGAGGCCCCGCGTCTCGAGCAGCACCTCGCCCAGGGGCACCGTTTCCTTGTGGTAGATCTGCTCGATCGAGCGGTTGATCATCAGGGCGACGAGCTCGTTCTCGTCGGTTTCATTGATGTTGCGCGTCCCGACGACGGCGCCGTCGCGGAGAACCGAGACGCGGTCGGCGAGCTCGAACACCTCCTCGAGCCGGTGGCTGATATAGACGATG
>DASZTU010000401.1:0-5515 GCA_035547975.1 Devosiaceae bacterium
CGGATCAGTTCGGCATGGGCGTCGACCGCCGCGCCGATCAGCGGCGCATAGCGGCGCGCCATCTCGGCGTAGCGGGCCGGCGCCGAGTGCCACCAGTAGCGCAGCAGGAAGGGCGCGAGCCCCGGCAGCGCCCCGGGACGATAGACCATGTCGGTCGCCCTGTTGCCCGCATAGCGCAAGAGGCGCCGGAACTCGCGCGGAAAGGCGCGGGGGTGGACCGCCTCGGCCTGGATCAGCCCGGCATTGCCGAAGGAGGTTTCCTCGCCCGGCGCACGCCGGTCGAGGAGGACGACCGACCGGCCCCGCCGCGCCAAATGCACGGCGACGGATACCCCGACGATGCCGGCGCCGAGGACGAGACAATCCACCCGCACGTTTTAATCCTCTCCGAGCGCGATGAGGCTCGCATTGCCGCCAGCCGCCGCGGTGTTGATGCTGGTCGAGACCTCCCGCACCAGAAGGTCGAGCCCATAATCGGGCCCGCTTTCGACCGCAATGATCTTGCCGGGAAAGCCCGCGACGGTTTCGAGCGCCCGCTGCGCCCAGCCGGGGTCGGCGGCGAGCACCACCTCGATGCCGTGCTCGGCGGTCCAGTCGGCGCTGACCCGCATGCGCGCCGCAACGCCCGAGGGGAGTTTTCGGGCCAGCGCCGCCCCGGCGCTTCCCGCTCCGACCACGGCGCGGTTGCCCGTGGCGAACACCGCCGAGAGCTGGGCCAAAACATCGGCTTCCGCGTCGTGCAGCAGCAGCACCTCGCCGCGCGGCAGGGTGGCAAAACTGTTGCGCTCCCCGGCGGGCCCGGAAAGCACCTCGCGCCATCCGGCGGGCGAGCGGCGGCAGTGCGCGAGGAACGCCGCGGCCGGCTCCGCTTTGCCGGACGCCGCGAGCCAGTCGTGAAACGCCTGCTGTTCGGCCGAGAGCGCCACGTCCCGCTCGGGGAGCGGCGGCGGCGCGGCGGAGAGCCGCCGGACATAGAGCGGCCCGCCGGCCTTGGGCCCGGTGCCCGAGAGGCCCTGCCCGCCGAACGGCTGCACCCCGACCACCGCGCCGATCATGTTGCGGTTGACGTAGATGTTGCCCGCGCGGATGCGCGCGCCGACCCGCTCGACCGTCTCGTCGATCCGGGTGTGAAGGCCGAAGGTCAGCCCGAAACCCTTGGCGTTGATCGCATCGATCAGCGCGTCGAGGGCCTCGCGCCGGTAGCGCACGACGTGCAGCACCGGCCCGAAGACCTCGCGGTCCAGCTGCGCCGGGTCGTCGAGCTCGATGAGGGTCGGCGGAACGAAGGTGCCGCGGCGCGTCTCGGCCGCCAGGGGCAGCGAGAAGACCCGGTGCCCGGCGCGCCGCATGCCATCGATGTGCGCTTCGATCCGCCCGGCCGCTTCCTGGGTGATGACCGGGCCGAGATCGGTCGAAAGCCGGTCCGGGTTGCCCACCGCGAGTTCGCCCATCGCACCCTTCAGCATGCCGAGGATGCGGTCGGCGACCTCCTCCTGGAGGCACAGCAGCCTGAGGGCCGAGCAGCGCTGCCCGGCGCTGTCGAAGGCGGAGGACAGGACGTCCCCCACCACCTGCTCCGCGAGCGCCGAGGAATCGACGATCATGGCATTGATGCCGCCCGTCTCGGCGATGAGCGGCACCGGCCGGCCGTTCGGCAGGAGGCGCCCCCCGAGCTGGCGCTGGATCGAGCGCGCCACCTCGAGGGAACCGGTGAACACGACGCCCGCCGTCTCGGGGTGCCCCACGAGCGCCGCCCCGGTCTCGCCCGCCCCAGGCAGGACCTGCAGGGCCGCGGGGGTCACCCCCGCCTCGTAAAACACCTCGACCATCGCCGCGGCGGTGAGCGGAGTTTCCTCCGCCGGCTTGGCGATCACCGCATTGCCGGCGGCGAGCGCCGCCGCGATCTGGCCCGTGAAGATCGAGAGGGGAAAGTTCCAGGGGCTGATGCAGACCACCTTGCCGAGCGGCGGCGCCTCGCCCGCCTCCTCGGCACGGTCCGCGTAGTAGCGCAGAAAATCGACCGCCTCCCGCACCTCGGCGATGCCGTTGGCCGCTGTCTTGCCCGCCTCCCGCATCATCAGCGCGAGGAACCGGTCCATCCGCCCCTGCAGCAGGTCCGCGGCGGCGCGGAGCCGGGCCGCGCGCTCGCCGACCTTCGCCCAGCCGGGCGTCGCCGCGGCAAACGCCCGATCGGTGAGCTCGGGCCCGGCGCTTTCGACCTCGCCCACCCGATCGGCCCGGTCGGCCGGGTTCGTCACCGGCTCGGCGGCACCGGCGACCGGCCCATCCGCCAGCAACGGCACGGCCCGGTGCGCCACGCGGGGCTCGGCCCGCAACGCCGCCCCGAGGCGGCCGAGTTCGCGCTCGTCGGCAAGGTCGAGCCCCGCCGAGTTGCGGCGCGGCGCAACGATGTCGCGCGGCAGCGCAATCCGGGGATGGGGCAAGCCCGGTGGCACGAGGGCGGCCGCCCGCTCGACCGGATTGGCGGTCAGTTCCGGGATCGTCACCGCCTCGTCGGTAATGCGGTGGACGAAGGAGGTATTGGCGCCGTTCTCGAGCAGCCGGCGCACGAGATAGGCGAGGAGGGTCTCGTGCGTCCCGACCGGCGCATAGATCCGGCAGGGGCGATCGAGCTTGTCCGGGCCCACGACGAGCGAATAGAGCGGCTCGCCCATGCCGTGCAGACACTGGAACTCGTAGCTGATGGGGGAAAAATCGCGCCCCGCCATCTCGTAGACGGCGGCGAGCGTCTGCGCATTGTGGGTCGCAAACTGCGGAAAGACGGCGTCGCGGGCGCCGAGCAGTTTTCGGGCGCAGGCGAGGTAGGAGACGTCGGTGTGGAGCTTGCGCGTGAACACCGGATAGTCGCTGAGGCCGTCGAGCTGGGCCTGCTTGATCTCGGCATCCCAGTACGCCCCCTTGACGAGGCGCACCATCAGCCGGTGAGCGCTCCGGTGCGCGAGCGCAATGAGCCAGTCGATGACGAAATAGCAGCGCTTGCCGTAGGCCTGCACCACGAAGCCGAGGCCGTTCCAGCCGGAAAGCTCGGGGTCGAGGCAGAGCGCCTCGAGCAGGTCGAGCGAGATGTCGAGCCGGTCGGATTCCTCGGCATCGATGTTGAAGCCGATATCCTGTGCCTTGGCGAGGCGCGCCAGGGTCTTGAGCCGCGGCAGCAGCTCGTCCATGACCCGTCCGCTTTGCGCGCGCCTGTAGCGTGGATGGAGGGCGGAGAGCTTGACC
This sequence comes from Devosiaceae bacterium, assembly GCA_035547975.1. Classification (GTDB taxonomy): domain Bacteria; phylum Pseudomonadota; class Alphaproteobacteria; order Rhizobiales; family Devosiaceae; genus DASZTU01. The sequence continues at coordinate 3,241 of DASZTU010000401.1, forward strand.
GATATGCCGGGCCCGAGATAGGGGCCGCGCCCCGCGGCGGCTGCCCCGATGGCCCCGATCGCGTCGCGATAGGCCGCAAAATAGCGCTCCGCATCCTCGGCTGTCGTCGCAGCCTCGCCCAGCATGTCGTAGGAATAGCGAAAGCCCTGCCGTTCGAGCGGGCGCGCATTGCGCAGCGCCTCCTCGATGGTCTGGCCGGTGACGAACTGGCCGCCCATGAGGCGCATGGCGGCATCGACGCCGGCCCGGATGATCGGCTCACCGCCGCGCGCCAGGAGCCGGTCGAGGGCGCCGCCGAGCCCTTCCTCGGAGGCGACGCCGACGAGCCGTCCGGTCACCATCAGACCCCAGGTCGCGGCGTTGACGAAGAGGGTGCGCTCGGGTCCCAGGTGCCGGCGCCAGTTGCGCCGCGCGACCTTGTCGCGGATCAGCGCATCGCGCGTGCCGTCATCCGGGATGCGCAGCAGCGCCTCGGCGAGGCACATCAGCGCCACGCCTTCCTCGCTCGACAGCGAATATTCGTGGATGAGGCTCTGCGGACCGCCATCGGGCCCGCGCGCCCGCAACTCCTCGACGAGCCGCCGCGCCAGCACCTCGATGCGGAAATCGGCGGCAGGGTCGAGCCGCGCCGCCTCGATCAGCGGCGGCACGCATTCCGGCTCCGGGCGGCGCGTCGCGGCCCGGATCGCCTCGCGCAGCGGTCCTGCGCCGCCCACGCGCCCCTCGAACGCCGAAAAAGGCGTTGTCGCCGGCCCATCCTCGCCGCTGGTCAAATCGCCTGCCCCGCAATGGTTGCCCGACGCTAGCGCGCCCCGAACCGTCGCGGAATACCCATTCCGCGCAGGGCGGGCTTTCGCCTCAGGCGGGCGCCATGGCCTCGTCGCTGATCATGCGCCCGACGAGCCCGGCCTGGAGCTTGAGACACTCGGCGAGCGCGGCGCGGTTGAGGATGGTCTGCCGGGCCGCGGCCCGGAGCGGCTGCAGCGCGCTTTCCTCCCGCAACGCCTCGGCGATCGTCTCAGCGAGCGCTTCGGTATCGAAGAACGGCACCATGAGCCCGTTGCGCCCATGCGAGAGGAACTCCCGCACGGGCGGCGTATCCGACCCGATCAGCAGCGCGCCCGAGGCCATCGCCTCGAGCATCGACCAGGAGAGGACGAAGGGATAGGTGAGATAGACGTGCGCCGCCGAGACCTGGAACAGCCGGATCAAATCGCGGTGCGCGAGCGTGCCGACGAAATGGATGCGCTTGGGATCGATGCCCGTTTCCGCGAGCATCACCTCCCGCCAGGAGCGGCCGTTCTCGGGGAGCGCACCGTAGCTCGCGCCATCTCCGCCCGCGACGACGAACGTGACCTTGGGGTCGCGGCGCGCCAAAAGGGCAGCGGCCCGCATGAATTGCGGAAAGCCGCGATAGGGCTCGAGATCGCGCGCCGCAAAGGTCACGACCCGGTCGCCCCGCCGCACCACCCGTCCATCGGGCAGGGTGAAGCGCGCCGTCTCGTCCGGGCAGCAAAACGCCGTGTCGATGCCCTCGTGGATCACCGCGATGCGGCGCGCGATCGCCTCGGGATAGCCGGTGCGTTGCCACTTCGTCGGGCTCACCCCCGCCTCGATGCCGAGCATCGTCGAGACCTGCGCGAAATTGCGCACCTTGAGGCGAATGACGTCGTCGATGGTCACCGGCTGGGCGGGATCGAAGCCGACATCGGCCCCCTTGGGGCGATAGTAGAACTCGCAGTAGCCGACCATCGGCGTCGAGGGGAAGATGTCGCGCGCAAAGAGCAGGCTCCCCCAGCCGACATGGCCATAGATCACGTCGGGCACCTCGCCCTGCCGCTTCATGCGCTCCATCGCCTCGGCGGCGCGCGTTGCGACCTGCACCTGGTAGTCGACCGCGGTGCGGCCGGCGTTCCGCCCGGCCGGCCGGTGCGTGATGACCCTGACGCCCGGCACCTCGCGGTCCGTCGTTTCGCTCAGCAGGGTCACCCCGTGCCCCTGCTGCGCCAGGTGCGCCGCCAGATGGACGAATTGCCCCGGTCCATGGCGGTGCACGAACAGTATTTCAGCCAAGTTGCCGCTCCCGCGGGCAGGTCCCCTCTGCGCCGCCCCGCCTCTCCATAGTGAAAATTGCGCCGTCCCAGGCAGTAAAATGTAAATGAATGCAGGACCATTACTAGATCGTAGCCAAGCCTGATCGATTTTATTCAAATCGTTCAGGAGAGGGCCACCGTAGAAGCGGCGACGGACGGCATAGTATGGCACGATCCACTCG
>DASZTU010000402.1:0-10804 GCA_035547975.1 Devosiaceae bacterium
GAAGCGACCGAAACCTATGAGCTCAAGGCGACGGCGGGGGCCGCCGGCGGCGACGTCGCCGACCGCTACGCCGAGCTGGCGAGCGCCTTCGAGGCGTTCAAGCGCACGAACGAGCAGCGCATCGCCGAAATCGAGCGGCGCGGCGCGGCCGATGCCCTGACCGAGGAAAAGCTCGGCCGCCTCAACGCGGTGCTCGACGCGGCCAAGGCGGCGCTCGATCGGGCGACGCTCGAGCGCGCCCGGCCACGCCTCGAGGGCAGCGAGGCGCGCCCCAACGGCCACGACGAATACAAGGAGGCCTTTTCGGCCTATGTGAAGCGCGGCGAGGAGAAGGCGCTCTCGATCGGCTCGAACGCCGATGGCGGCTATCTCGTCCCGGTCGAGACCGAGACCGAGATCAACCGCATGCTGGCCGAGATTTCGCCGATCCGCGCCATTTCGGGCGTGCGTCAGATCTCGACCCAGACCTACCGCAAGCCGATCTCGATCACCGGCGCGGGCTCGCCATCATTTTCCTTCGCCGGGGGATCACGAACACGGTGGCCAAGAGCTGACCTTCGGCGTTCATCTATCGTTCAGGGCGCCGCCAATAGGTATTCGAGCATGATTGGTACGAAGTTCGATCTGCGCACGACCGCGATGGTCATCATCATCGCGGCAATGGCGGCGGCGCCCTTGCAGGGGGCCGCCGCGGCGGGCACCTGCATTGACAATCGCGCGGTTCAGGCTCTCATCGCCCAGCATCGGATCAAGACCTGGCCCGCCATCAAGGCCCTCGCCGGCATTTCGGACGAGTACAAGGAGGTTTCCGCCGTGAGGGTTTGCGAACAGGGCGGGGCGCCGTATTATGTCGTCAATGTTGCTGGACCCTCGGGCGAGTCCAAGCAGCTCGTCATCAACGCGGTCGATGGCTCGTACTAGCTGGAATAACTGGTTGCCTCGGTAAAGGGGGGGTGGCAGCGATGCGCGTGCTGGTGGTCGAAGACGACAAGAACCTCAATCGGCAGATCAAGGAGGCCCTGACCGACGCCGGCTATGCGGTCGACGTGGCGTTCGACGGCGAGGAGGGGCATTTCCTCGGCGATACCGAGCCCTACGACGCCGTCGTGCTCGACATCGGCCTGCCGCAGATGGATGGCCTTTCGGTGCTCGAGGAATGGCGGCGCGCCGGCAAGAGCATGCCGGTCCTGCTGCTCACCGCGCGCGACCGCTGGAGCGACAAGGTGCAGGGCATCGACGCCGGCGCCGACGATTATGTGGCAAAGCCGTTCCACATGGAGGAAATCCTCGCGCGGCTGAGGGCCCTGGTGCGCCGCGCCGCCGGCCACGCCAGCAACGAGATCACCGCGGGACCGGTGCGTCTCGACGTCAAGGCCGGCAAGGTCACGGTCGACGGCCAGTCCGTCAAACTCACCAGCCACGAGTTGCGGCTGCTGAGCTACCTCATGCATCACAAGGGCAAGGTGGTGTCCCGCACCGAGCTCACCGAACACCTCTACGACCAGGATTTCGACCGCGATTCCAACACGATCGAAGTCTTTGTCGGTCGCCTGCGCAAGAAGCTCCCCGAGGAAGTGATCCAGACCGTCCGTGGCCTCGGCTACCAAATCCTTGAGGATTGACCGGACGCTGGCCTGGTTCCGGGCGGGCGCGCTCTCTCCTTTCCTGACGGGCTCGATCGCAGCCCGGCTGTTCTGGCTGTCCGCCGGATGGCTGGTCGTGGCGCTCGTCGCGACCGCCTTCCTGCTGACCGAACTCTACTCGCACGCCCTCGATACCTCGCTGACGCAGACGCTCGACTTCCACCTCGAGACCCTCATCAGCCACATCCTCGATACGGGCGATCCGTCGAGCACGGACATCTTCATTCCCGACCCGCGCTTTTCGCGCAGCGCCTCGGGCTGGTACTGGGTCATCACCGACGACAAGGGCCAGGCAACGAACCTCTCCTCCTCGCTCACCGGCAGCGTGCTGCCGACGATCGACGTACCGTTCGATGCCGACAAGTACCGCACCGAGGCGAAGACCGACGAGTTCGGCGTCCACATCCGCATGGTCGAGCGCGAAGTGACGGTGAAGGGGCGCACCTACCACATCGTCGTGACCGGCAGCCTCGACGAGATCTTCCGCCTGGTGGCCGATTTCCGCGGCCAGACGCTCATTGTGCTGAGCGCGGTCGGCGGCATGCTGGCGATCATGAGCTTCATCGTGGCGCGCATTGCCCTGCGGCCGATCGGCCGTCTCCGCAAGGCCATCGAGGCGGTGCGCGAGGGCGATGCCAGCACCGTCACCGGCCGCTATCCGCAGGAGATCGCCCCGCTCGCCGACGAGGTCAACGAGCTGCTGCGCTCCAACGCGCAGATCATCGAACGCGCCCGCAACCAGGTCGGCAACCTCGCCCACGGCCTCAAGACGCCGCTCGCCGTGCTGCGCAACGAGGCCGCAGGGAGCAAGACCCGGCTCGGCGAAGTGGTGCGCAGCGAAACCGAAAAGATGACGGAGATGGTCTCGGGCTATCTCGACAAGGCCCGCATCGCGGCGCGCACCGCGGTCGTCGGCCGGAAGGCCGACCCGACCATCGTGATGCTTCGCCTCTGCCGGGTGATGCAGAAGATCAACCCGAACCGCACCGTGACCTTTACCCGCCCCGACGCCTCGCTGCCCTGGTTCCGGGGTGAAGAGGCCGACCTCGAGGAGATGGCCGGCAACCTCCTCGACAACGCGTGCAAGTGGTCGAAGACCCAGGTCACCGTGTCGATGGTCGCCGAGCGGACCGAGACCGCGACATTGTTGCTCATCCGAATCGAGGATGACGGCCCCGGTTTGACGGAGCAGGAAGCGGCCAAGGTGTTGCAGCGCGGCGTCCGGCTCGACGAGAAAACCCCCGGCAGCGGGCTTGGTCTTGATATCGTCAAGGAACTGGTTGACGTTTACGGCGGAACGCTGCAGCTCAAGCGTTCGAGCCTCGGCGGATTGCTGGCTGAACTGCGGCTTCCCAGCGCCCGCCTGGGACGGAGCTGACGCACTTTTGCCGTATTAACAAAACATGAAGGCCGCTCAATTTTGCGGGATGTCCATGCGCCCCCTCTACAGCGCCATTTCCGTCGTGGGCCTGCTGGTGCTAGCTGGCTGCGCCACCAACGACGACTCCTATAGCTACAACTCGGGGCCGATGCTGGGCGCCATGACGCCCTCGTCCACCGACGACAGCATGAACCCCGATCAGCAGGTCGCCAACACGCCGCCGCCGGCGCAGCAGGTGTCGGCCGGCGTGCAGAACCTCGACATCGAAGCCTTCACCGATCCCAACGGCTATAGGTCCCTCGATACCGACTCGAAGGCGCAGGCCGCGAGCGCCCAGTACTTTGCGCTGCAGTTCGGCCGCGTCGGCGCCGCTCGCACCTGGAGCGGCAGCAACAACCTCTCGGGTTCGGTCAATGTCGGGCCGTACGTGAAGGTCAACAATCACGACTGCCGCGACTTCACCAACATCGTCAATGTGGGCTCGAAGAGCTACACCAAGCGCGGCACCGCCTGCCGCGCGGACGACGGGCACTGGGCCGTCGGCACGGCCGACATCATGTCGGCCCCGGGCGGGGCGCCGGCCGCGCCGGCAGCCGCCTCCGGCTTCGGCGCGCAGGGCTGAGGCCCCGGGCGCGGCCCGCCGGCCGCGCTGAGCCCGATCAGGCTCGGAAAATCTTTCTTTTACCATCGCGGCTTACTCTGGGGGACCGATGTTTTCGGACCCCCGTTGATGCTGCAGTCCCGAATTCAGACACCTGACGGCGCGTCGACCGGCTCCCGCGCACGCGCGGCATCGCCGGCGCCGGAACCGTTTTTCGGCGGCCTCCGCGCGGTGCTCGTCGAGGACGGGGGCGACCTGAGTTTTGAGGGGGCGATCCGCCGCTCCGAGGCCGCGGCGGTTTGGACGTGGCTTTCCCGCGACGTCGCGCCCGATCTCATCGACCCCAACGCCCCCGCCGACGATCCCCGGACGCTGCCCGCGCTCGAGGCGCTGACCTCGGTGCTGCTGTCGCGGGCGCGCGCGCACATCGCCGCCGCAACGAGCGATCCCGAGGCCGACCGGCGCTTGAGGACGCAGCTTGGTGGCGCGGAAATGCGGCGGCGCCTGCCGACCGTTCTCCACGCGCTCAAATGCCTGCCGCTCTACGACAAGGCCCGGGCCTTCGGGCGCACCGTCAATTCCCTGCCCGACAACGCCGCCCTGCTCGCAGCGCTCCAGGCGATGCCCTGGCACGACGGCGCGACCGCGAGCCTCCTCATGGTGGCGGCGCTGGGCGAAGTCGCCGTCCCGGAGCGGCTGATCATCTGCGCCACCCGGATCGCCGGGGAAGCGACGGAAGCCGCCCTGCAGCGCGCCCGCCTGGGGCCGCTGGTCGAGGGCACGCTGGCGCGGGCGCAGGATACGCTGCTGCCGCTCCGGCAGGTCGGCGCGTTTGCCGATGTGGACCTCGTCTGCCAGGCGCTCGAGCGCTTCCACCGCCTCACCCGCGCGGTCTCCACCTCGGTCGAGCTGGCGCGCGGCAGCCGCTGGAGCACGGCGATCGGCTCGCTGACGCGGACCGTCTCGCAGCGCATCGAGCCCCGCTTGCGGCAGGTCGTCCCGGATATCAACCGCGCCATGCGGCAGATGCGCGAAGGACCCGACCGGCTCGACAATGATGCGCTGCTCTCGGCGCTCGGCGGCGTCTATGTGCTGGCGACGGTGCGGGACTGCCGCGATTCCCTCGCCCTCAACGAGGTGTTCGACGAGACCTGGACCCGCAGCGGCCAGACGCTCGAGCTCTGCCTCGACCGGACGCTCGACGCGCTGCGGGACGATCCCGGCAACGGCGTGCTGGCCAGCCGGCTCGACACCGGCATCAAGATGGCGGAACTCCGCTTCGGGGCCGCCTATGCCGATGTGCTGCGCCGCGCCAAGGACGGCATCGAGAAGCGCCTCTCCTCAGCCTGACGCTGGCGGCGTAGCCGGAGGCGCCGCGACCACCGTCGCTTCCTCTGTACGATCGGTGTCGGTTCGATCGCCGGTGCTTTCGCTGCCGGTCGATGGGGCCACGACGTGGCCGTTCGGGGCGGGAGCCGCATCCGCCGGCACCGAGGCAGGAGCCGCATCCGCCGGCACCGGGGCAAGAGCTGCGTCCGCCGGGACGGCGTCGGGCAGGGGAGGCGTGGCGGCGGCTGCTGGGGGAGCAGGCGTCTCCGTGGCGATTGCCGGCGCCTCGCCGGGCTGACCGTTCGTCGCGGGCGGCACGGCAACGGCGGCCGGAGCGCTGGCAGGCGGGCCATCGGGCGGTGCAGCGGCAGCGGCCGTGCCGGCCAGCAGCGCCAGCGCCGCCTCGGCCGATGACGGTGCCGCCGGGGCAGGGATCGGGGCCGCCTGTTCTCCCGCCGGGGCAGCGGGCGCCGTGGCCACGGCGGGCCGCTCCACCGGGCGCAGCGGATCGACAAGCGTCACCGCGATGGCGGCGGAAATGTCCTTGACGACCACCCGCTCGCCTTCCGCGACCGGCGACCTGCCGATCACCGCAAGGCCGCCGCTGCGGCCGGCGGGCGGCGGCGCAAACACCACGCCCAGCGCTTCGAGCGGCGAGACATGGTCGGCATCGGCGTGCACCGTGCACCCGACCTCGAACGAGCGGCCGTCTACGGCCTCGACCACCCAGACCGAAGTGCGTGGCCCGAACCGGCCGGCGAGATAGGCCGGCGGCGCCTCGGCAGCCTCGCCCGTGACCTGTCGCGGAACCCGTTGCTCGCGGCCCGCGTCGGCGATGTCGCCCGGCGTGACGCAGCGCTCCTGTGCGACGATCGCGGCATCGGCCGGCGGAATCGCGCCGAGTTCGACGCCGGCGACCACGTCGGCGACGCCGAGCGGCCGCGCCTGGTCGGCGAGGCCCCAGTTCTCGCGCCGCCGGCGCAGCCACCCGCGCGCCACGGCGCGGCGCTGCGCCGGGCGGGTGGCAAGGCTTGCGCCCCCGTCGAGATAGGCGCCGGCCTCGGACGCCGTCGCGACCGGCCCCAACGGCGTCGGGGCGTCCGGTGTCTCGTGCAGCGGATCGATGACAGGATCCTCGACGGCCGGCTCGGTGCGACCGAAGAGGCGCGCCACGGCGGCGCGGCCGCTCTCGATTGCGGCGGTCGCGTTGCGAAAACCCGCGACGCCCCCGGCGAGGGCGATTCCCGAAAGGCTTCCCTCCGCTTCGAGCCGATGCGTTTCGGCATTCCACCGGCTGCCGCCGCCCGCCATGTGCCAGAGCGCCAGGTCCGGCTGCCATCCCCCCGCCACCACCAGCTGGTCGACGACGAACCGCTCGGGCTCGCGCACGCCCTCGCCCTCATGGTGCTCGAGATCGACGGTGAGGCCGCCCCGGCGCCCGGCCACCATAGCCTCCCGCGGCAGCACGCCGCGGGCCAGGGGAATGCCGTACGCCTTGCCGTACTCGACGAAGCGGGACTGCGGGTTGAGGCGGGTATCGGCGATCCGCTCGACGGCGATCCCGGCGTCCTTGGCCTGCACCGCCACCCGGTAGGCGACGCTGGTTGCCGTGCTCAGCAGCGCCTTTTGCCCGATCCAGACGCCATAGCGGTCGGCCCGGTGGTAGGCGGCGACGGACGAGACGACGCCGGGCAGCCGGTTGCCGGCGAAGACCGGCAGGCGCTCGATCGAGCCGGCCGCGAGCACGATCCGCGGCGCCGAAAGCGTCACCACCTCGTTGACCGGCACGCCGCGCTCGAGCCGGACATGGCTCACCCGCACATTACCTTCGAACAGCACGAAGGCCTCGGCCCGGGTCAGGATGGTGACGTTGCTCAGCGACGCGAGCGCCGTCGCGAGCCGGTTCACCATGTCGTCGGGCGGATCCTCGTCGCCGACGCTGCCGAAGAAGCGCGCGTCGCCGCCGAGCCAGCCGCGGCGCTCGACGAGAATGACCGTCTCGCCGTGCCGCCCGGCGGCGAGTGCCGCGCCCAGCCCCGCGAGCCCCCCGCCGATCACGACGAGGTCGGCCGACCGCGTCTCGCCGGGGCCGGCATCGAACCACGTGCCGGCAAAGCTCACATCCTCGTCGAAGTTGAGACCGAGCGTCTGCCGCCGATAGGGCAGGAGGCCCCGCAGCGAATAGAGCTGCTGGCGATAGCGCCGGTGCTCGGCCCGCGTGATGGTGACGAGATCGAGCCCCTCGGCGGCGGGTGTCCGCTCCATCGGCAGCGACTTGAGGCGGTCGTGCATCTGGCCGCGCAGCAGCACGGCCGGCGCGAACCGCTCGTCGAGCGCCAGCGGCGAACCCTCGTGCTTTCCCGCCGCGAGGACGCCGGAAGCGAGGGCCGCGGTCAGGAGGGTATCGCCCGGATGGGCCGTGACATAGCGGCCGTCAATCTGGAAGGTGAAGCTCCGCCGCCGGTCGATCTCAGATCCCTTGAAGCGGTGCTCGCCGGCAGCCGCCAGCCGGTTGCTGCGGTTTGTCACGCTGCGACCTCGACCGGGGGGCCGCCCACGGCAAACTCCGCAATGGTCGCCCGGGCATTGCCTCGCCCACCCTCCCGCGCCGCGAAATACGCCTTTTCGTCGCCTTCGGCGGTGCCGGTGAGCGCGCGGGCAATGGCCGGCGCGAGGAACGCCCCGGCCATGCCGAGGCCGGCGACGACGATCGCCTTGCTGCCCCGGGGCATCCCGACCAGCGGCGCGCCATCGGCTGTCCTGAGGCTGCGGAAGACCCGCTGCCCGGCCCGCCGGAGCGGACCTCTCCCGTCGAGGCAGCCGCCGATATTGGCAATCGCCTGCTGCGGCGGTCCCGAGCCGATGGCGAGGATACCGCCGGATCGGCCGCGCAAGAGGGTTACGCCGCGGTCGACATAGACGAGGAGCGGTGCCGCGAGCGCCCGCGTCGGCTCGGTGAGGATGGCGGTGCAGGTCTGGGGCACCAGCGTCTTCTCGCGTTCGAGGGTATCGAGGTGGCTCAGGATCGCCGTATCGTCGGCGAGCACCGCCACGCCCGCTTCGACCGCCGAGCTGCCGAATTCGATGCGGACGCCGCCGTCGCGCCGGAGCGTGGGCCTGGCTTCCTCGTCGGAGAGCCGTCCAACCTCGCATTTCTCGAGCCACGTCCCGAGCGCCGGCTCGAGCTGCGTCCACCTCAGCAGAATGGCGTCCGGCAGCCGATGGGCCACCCCGCCCATGGGGTTGCCGTCCGGCAGCCGCTCGGCCGCAAACCCGAGACCGAGCGCGGTATGGCGCATGTGCGACAGGGCGTCCGCCCCGCTCTGCGTCTCGGCGACGAAGACCGGGTCGATCCGCTGCATCCCCGAGCGGCCGTGGATCCGGCCGAAAAGCCTCACCACCTCGGGCGTCGTGGCCTTGAGCAGCGCCCAGGTCTCGGGGCGCGTGACGGGCATCACCGAAAGGTCGACCGACCGGCCGAGCCGGAACGCCGAATTGGGGCTGCCGACGAGGCACACTTTCTTCGCGTGGTCGGCCGCCAAAAGGCCCGCGAGCAGCAGGGCCAGCGGGGTCGAGCCGAAGACGGCGAAATCGTAGGCGGTTTCAGCCATCAGGCGTGCGTCGCCCGGACAGCGGAGAGGCGCAGTGTCGAGCCGTCGCAGGCGGGAGCGGCGGCGTGCACTTTTGCCGGATTCCTCCTATAGAGGCCACGCGCGGCGCGTCTCACGGTTCTCCAGCTCCCCCGGCCCATGCTCTTCTGGTTGCTTGCCATCGTCCTTACGGTCATCGTGTGCGCCGCGCTTTTGTACGCAGCCGCGGCGCGCCCGGTCAACGAAAGGACGTCGGCGGCGGATGCGACGACCCGGCATTTTCGCCTGCGGCTGGGCGAAATCGAGGAGGCTGTGGCCGCGGGGCGCCTCGCGCCCGCCGAAGCCGAGGCCGCCCGGGCGGAACTGGCGCGGGAACTGGTCCGCGCCCGGCGCGAAGACGCCGCCGCGGCGCCCCGTCCGGCCCGCGCCGGGCTCCTTCTCCCCGCCTCGGTCGTCGGGGTGGCCGTGCTTGCCTTCGCAACCTACGCCCTGCTCGGCAGCCCGAATCTGCCGGCGCAGCCTCTCGCCTCGCGCGCCGATGCCGCCGGGCAGGACATGAAGCTCGAGGACGCCGTCAAGGCCGTGGAAGCGCGCCTTGCCGCGCATCCCGACGATCTCAAGGGCTGGTCGGTGATCGCGCCCGTCTACATGAATTCGGGCGACTACGCCAAGGCAGCGCACGCCTTCCGCCGCATCCTCGAGCTGTCGCCGCCCACCGCCGACATGGAAACCGACCTCGCCGAGGCGCTCATGATGCAGAATGGCGGCAAGGCGACCGGGGAGGCGGGCGACCTCCTGCGCAAGGCCGCGGCGCTCGACCCGCACCATGTCCGCTCCCGCTTCTATCTTGCGGCCGAGGCGATGCGCGATGGTCACTATGGCGAGGCGGTAGACCGCTGGAACGAAGTCATTGCTCTGGGCGACGACACCTCGCCCTGGATGGCGACGGCGAAGGCCGGCCTCGCCGCAGCCGAGGCGGCCCGCGACGGCAAGGCCCCGGCCGGCAACCCGGCGCCCGGCCCGGCCCCCGATGCCGCCGCCCAGCAGTCGCCCGCCATTCGGGCCATGGTGGATTCCCTTGCCGACCGGCTCGGCAAGCAGGGCGGATCGCTTGACGAATGGACCCGCCTCGTGCGTTCGGAAGTTGTACTGGGCGATATGGCGAAGGCCCAAAGCGCCTATGATGCGGCGCGCAAGGCCTATCCGGATGCCGCCCAGCGCCAGGCCCTCGATGCCCTCGCGGCGCAGGCCGGGCTCAAGATCGACGGGAGCAGCCCATGACCACCGACAGCACGACCCGCGGCCCTGTCAATGCGCCGGCTGCCCGCCGCCGGCTCGGCCGCAAGCAGCGGCGGCTCCTCGTCATCGCCGGGATCGGCCTGGTGCTGGCGCTCGCGCTGGCGTTGATCCTCAGCGCCCTCTCCAACCAGATCGTCTTTTTCTATACGCCGAGCGAAGCCGCCGCCAAGCACGTCGCGGTCGGGCAGGCCATCCGCCTCGGCGGGCTGGTCAAGGTCGGCAGCTGGAAGAAAGAGGGCGACGCCAACAGTTTCGTCCTGTCCGACGGCCGAGGCGAGATGACGGTGCACTTCAACGGCATCCTTCCCGACCTCTTCCGCGAGGGGCAGGGCATCGTCGCCGAGGGCAGCATGGCGAGCGACGGCACGTTCGCGGCCAACAACGTCCTCGCCAAGCACGACGAGAACTACATCCCCAAGGAGATCGTCGACGATCTGAAGAAGCGCGGCGAGTGGCGCCCGGACAATCCGCAGGCGGCGCTCGAGGGCATGCAGTGACGGCCTCGGCGCCCGGCAACGGGAGCGAAATGCCCGCTCGCGCGGCCGATCGCACGGCAATGCCGATCAGGAGGGGGTGGCGCGGGCGGATGCGGCTCGCCGCTCTCGGGGCCCTGCTTCTAGCGCCGGCTGTTCCCGTGCACGCCGCCAACCCCGACGAGATGCTGGCCGACCCAAAACTCGAGGCGCGGGCCGAGGTGATCGGCGAGAGCCTCAGATGCCTCGTTTGCCAGAACGAATCCATCGAGGCGAGCGACGCCGACCTGGCGCACGACCTGCGGCTCCTCGTGCGGGAGCGGGTCAAGGCCGGCGACACCGACGACGAGGTGCGGCAATACATCGTCGCCCGCTATGGCGAGTTCGTGCTGCTCCAGCCGGTCTTCGCCCCGCACACGCTGCTGCTCTGGCTCGCGGCCCCGCTGCTGATCGTCATCGGCGGCCTCACGCTCTGGCTCATCGCCCGC
>DASZTU010000403.1:0-2674 GCA_035547975.1 Devosiaceae bacterium
GACCTTGGGATCGGCGATCGCAAGCTTCTGGAATTTTGCGGTGCGCAAGGTCTCGGGGCCGCTCACCAGCTGCGGATCGGCCGAAAACAGCACGAGCCGGCCCACCGCATAGGTGAATTCCGTCCCGGCAACCCCGAGCCCAGCTTCGACAGCCTTCATGGGGGTTTGGCTGTCCGCCGCGAGGAACACGTCGAACGGCGCCCCTTGCGAAATCTGCGTAAACAGCCCGCCGGTCGGCCCCGCGCTCACCGTGACCTCGTCGCCGGTTCTGGCATTGAACGCCGCGCCGATGACCCTCGCGGCGTCGGCGAAGTTGGCCGCCACCGCGACCGATACCGTCTCGGCCACGGCGGCACCGGCAAGGCCGAAGAGCAGCATCGGTGCGACGAGGAGGCCCAAGACGAAAGCGTGTTTGCGGCGCATGCTTCCCCGATATGTCCACATGGCAATATCGCTCGTTCTAGAGGAAGGCGCCCCGCCGGGCAAACCGTTATTTCCGGCCGGACCGATCGAGCAGCGCCCGCACCCCGGCAACATCCTCGGCGATCGCCGTGCGCGCCGCCGCCTGCATGTGGCGGTAGCGGGCGAGGATTTCGGCGCCGGCCGGCGTCAGCACCGCCCCGCCCTGCCCCGCGCCGCCCCGGCTCGCCTCGACGAGCGGCGCCCCAAATCCCGCATTGAGCGCCTGCACCAGGCTCCAGGCGCGCTTATAGCTCATCCCCATGCGCTTGCCGGCCGCGGCGATCGAACCGGTCTCGGCGATGAGCTCCAGGAGGTCCGCGCGACCGGGGCCGATGTAAAAATCGTCGGTGAACGTCACCCGCAGATGCGAGAGCCCCGGCGCGGCGGCTTTGCGGTGTGTCGGGGGCATGGCGGGTGGCGGGCTCCTGAGCGGCCGAGAGCTACTCCCGCGAAGGGGGCGGGATCAACTCCGGCCGTCCCGCGGCCCCCTCCCATGGCCCGACCGTGCCACCTCATTTGCCGCCTGAGCAGGAGGCCAAAATCGAGTCACAAAAGCATTTGCAAATCGATTTGCAGCCCACTACCGTCGCCTCATGACCAGCATCGCGCAGGTGGCGGAGAGAGCCGGCGTGTCGCGGACCACCGTGTCGCACGTGATCAACCATGCGGAGCGCGTCTCCAAGCCGCTGCGCGAGCGCGTGCTCGTCGCCATCGACGAACTCGGCTACGTGCCGAACCGCCAGGCGCAGAGCCTGAGGACGGGGCGCACCAACCTCATCGCGGTGCTCATTCCCGATATCCTCAACCCGTTCTACCCGGAGCTGGTGAAAGTCATTCAGACCGAGCTCGAACAGGCCGAGCTCGATATGCTGATCTTCAACACCGACGTGCCGGGCGGCCATTCGGTCGAGCACGGGCGCGAGTACCTGCGCCAGATCCAGAGCAAGCGCATCGACGGGCTGATCATCGCCGATTTTGCGGTGCACTGGATGCTCGAGGACCTCGAGCACCTCAAGACCCCGACGGTGTTCATGGGGCACCTGCCGCGCCCCTCGGTCGATTCGGTCGGGTTCGACGACCATGGCGGGTGCTACGAGATGGGCCGGTATCTGGCCCGCCGGGGACACCGCCGCATCGCCCATGTGACGGGCCCGAGCTTCTTCCAGCAGGCCGAGATTCGGCGCAACGCCTTCGAACTGGCGCTCGCCGAGCACGGCGCCCCGCAGGACCCGGCGCTCCGCTTCGAGGGCAGCTACCTCGTGCCTTCCGGCTATGAGGCGATCGAGTGGCTGCTGCGCACCCATCGGCGCAACATGCCCACCGCGATTTTCTTCGCCAATTCGCTGATGGCGCGGGGCGGCCTCGCGGCCCTTCACGACCACGGCCTCGAATCCCCGCGCGACATTGCGCTCGCGACCTTCGACGATTTCGACCACCTCGACTACGTCCGACCCAAGCTGACGCGGGTCGGCGGCAAGCCGGCCCTCCTCGCCATGCGGGCCATGGAGATGCTGCGCGACCGCCTCGATGGCCGCTGGATCGGACAGGTTCGATCCGAAACCCTGCCGTGCACCCTCAGGGAGTTCGACACGGCCTGACGACAAACCGCCGGCTCGCCCGGCGCCACAAGCTCAACTTTCGGGAGGAGACCGATGAGCAACGACAAGACCAAACTGCCGGCCGGATGGTCCCGCCGGTCGATCCTCAAGGGCAGTGCGACATTCGCGGCGGCGGGCGCGCTGGGCGGCGTCAGCCTGCCGTTCATCAACACCGGCAAGGCGCGCGCCGCCGATTCCGAGCCGCTGCATTTCTGGAACTTCTACGCGCCCGGCGGGGACGTGAAGACGCAGGTCGACTGGTTCACCAAGATGGTGGACGACTACAACAAGGACCATGACGTCAAGGTCCAGCTCGACTACGTGCCGAACGCCGACTACATGAACGGCTCGAAGCTCTCGACCGCCTTCGCCTCAGGCCAGGGGCCGGACATCTTCCTCATCTCGCCCGGCGATTTCCTGCGCTACTACAATGGCGGTGTGCTGCTCGACCTGACGCCCTACATCACGCCCGAGGCGCAGGCCGACTTCCCGGCCGACATCATCGCCAGCCGCAAGGTCGACAACAAGATCTACGGTATTCCCATGGAGCTCGAGCCCATGGCCTTCTACTATTCCAAGAAGGCTTTCGAGGACGCCAAGCTCAACGAGAACGA
>DASZTU010000404.1:0-9379 GCA_035547975.1 Devosiaceae bacterium
AAACCCCGTCCCGCAGGCGGAGATGGTGAGGCGCGGCAGGGCGGCGAAATCGAACGGCAGCTTGTCCTTGAGCGACACCGTTTCGGCCGCGAGGTCGATGTAGCGCGTGAGGGTATGGGTGATGGTTTCGGGCTGCTCGTAAATTTCCTTGGCCATGAAGTGGCGGTGATTGCCCTTCTCGACCAGCAGGGCCGACGCGCTCGAGGTCGTTCGTCCGCGCTGTACGGCGTGCCCCTCGAAGTCGCGGATGACCACCCGCTTCGGCCGGATCACGGCCCAGTCTCCCTCCTCGAGATAGGTGATCGAGTTGGTGAACGGGGCGAGGCCGAACGCGTCCGAGCTCAGGTACATTTCCTCGGCCCCGTAGCCGATGGCGAGGGGGGAGCCCTTTCGCGCCGCGATGAGGAGCTTGTCCTCGCCCGCGAAAAGGAAGGCCAGCCCGAAGGCGCCACGCAGCTGCCTCAGGACGATGCCGACCGCGGTTTCCGGATCGTGTCCGCGGTCGAGCTCGCGGGTGACGAGCAGAGCCACGACCTCGGAATCCGTTTGCGTCTTCGGCAGGTAGCCGTCGGGCGCGAGATCGGCCAAGAGCTCGCGGAAATTCTCGATGATGCCGTTGTGGACGACGGCCACCTTGTCGGTCGCGTGCGGGTGCGCGTTGTTCTCGGTCGGGCCGCCATGCGTCGCCCAGCGCGTGTGACCGATGCCGATGGTGCCGACGAGTGGGTCCGCGTCGAGCTTTTGCACGAGGTTGCCGAGCTTGCCCTCGGCGCGGCGGCGGCTGATCTGCCCATCGACGAGTGTTGCGATGCCCGCGCTGTCATAGCCCCGGTACTCGAGCCGGCGGAGCGCATCGACCATGCGGCCGGCCACCGGCTCCACCCCGACGATGCCGATGATGCCGCACATGGAGGCTCCTATTTCTTTTTGGCGGCCTTGATCGCTTCGGCCCGCGTCTTGAGGATGGCGGCATAGCCCGCCTTGGCGACCTGCTTGGCGCGGCCGAGGGCGAGGGCCCCCGGCTCGACGTCCTGGGTGATGACGCTGCCCGAGCCGATATAGGCCCCGTCGCCGATCTCGACCGGCGCGACCAGCGAGGCGTTCGTGCCGACGAAGACGTTGTCACCGATGATCGTCCGGTGCTTGTTGATCCCGTCGTAATTGCAGGTGATCGCGCCCGCGCCGATGTTGGTGCCGGCGCCGATGCTGGCATCTCCGACATAGGCGAGGTGGTTGACCTTGGTGCCCCGGCCGATCTCGGCCTTCTTGATCTCGACGAAATTGCCGATGTGGGCGCCCTCGCCGATCTGCGCCTCGGGGCGGAGGCGGGCGAAGGGGCCGATTGTCGCCCCGGGCCCCACGATCGCGCCCTCGATGTGCGAGAAGGCGCGGATGGTGACGCCGTCGGCGATTTTTACCCCCGGGCCGAAAAAGACGTTGGGCTCGATGGTCACGTCGCGGCCGATTTCGGTGTCGTAGGAAAAATACACGGTCTTCGGGTCGTGGAGCGTCACCCCCGCCTTCATGAAGTCGTCGCGGCGGACTTCCTGAAACAGCGCCTCGGCGCGGGCGAGTTGGGCCCGGTCGTTGACACCCATCACATCGCGCTCCGGCGCGACCGCATAGCCGACCTTCCTGCCCGCCTTGTTGGCCAGCTCGACCAGATCGGTGATGTAGTACTCCCCTTGCGCGTTCTGTGTCGTCACCTTGTCGATGAGATCGCGGAAAACCTCGGCGCGGAAGGCGAGGATGCAGGCGTTGCAGAGCCCGATCCGGCGCTCCTCTTCGGTCGCGTCCTTGTGCTCGCGAATGGCGAGAAGCCGCTCGCCATCGGTGATCAGGCGGCCATAGCCGGTCGGGTCGGCTGGAATGAAGCCGAGGATCGCCGCGTCCATGCCGGCGTCGAGCCGATCCGTCACCAGCTTGAAATTTTCCGGCCGGAGCAAGGGATGGTCGCCATAGACGACGGCGACATAGCCGCGCGCCTCCTGCCAGAGCGGCCGCGCCATGCCGGCGGCGTGGGCGGTCCCCTTGCGCTCCGCCTGCTCGAAGAAATGCGCGTTTGCCGCAATGGCCGAAACGGCGGCGCGGACCCGATCATGCCCCGGCGCAGTCACCACGGCGACCTTGTCGGCCCCGGCGAACGAGGCGGCCCGCACCACATGGCCGATGATCGGCATCCCCCCTACCGGATGCAATACCTTCGGCATTGCCGAGCGCATGCGTGTGCCCTCGCCCGCCGCCAGAACGATCGTCAGCAACTCGGTCATTGCGCAAACCCCGGCATCGCCACCGCTGCGCGGTGGTTTCCCGCAGATTTATGGCGGGAAACTGCTTGGAAAAGGGCTAATGCCCGCCGCGATGGTAAACTGCGCGCAGATTTCCTGATTCGACGCATAACGCAGAGATAAGCATTGGCGCGTCCCCGTGACCAGTTTCGCCGCTCCGACGTGACGTTCTGGGGCATGGCGGCGGCGATATCCTGTGCGCTCGCGCTGCTGAGCGCCAATCTTTCCGTGCTGCTGCCGCCGGAAATGTTCGGCAGCCTGCACGGAACGCCGCCCCTTCGGCCAACCGAAACAACGCCGCCCGACAATGCCGCCGAGGCGGCGCTGTCGCAACGCATCGGGGCGCTCGAAACCGCGCTTTCCAGCCTGACGCGCCAGCAGGCCGATCTCGTCGCGACGGGCGCGCGGCTCGCGACGCGTATCTCCGATGCCGGCCAGGGCCAGACGGTTCTGGCGCAGCGCATCGGCGCGCTCGAAGAGACGGTTCCGCAGCTTCGGGCGTTGATCGCCACCCGGCCCGCGGATGATCCCGCCATCGTGACCGGGGCAATCGGCACGCCGCAGCGTGGTTTTTCGCCCACGCCTGGGCCCGTTGGCTCGGACGAGGGGTCGCCAGCGTCGTCGACGGCCACCCCTTCGACGCCGTCGTCCCCCGGTTCTCCCACCCCCCTCGCCTGGGCCCGGCCGGCGCTGACAATCGCCAGCGCAGCCAGCGCAGCCGGCCAGCAGATGCCGGGGTCACTCGACACTTCGCCGGCATCCGCCGCAGCACCCACGGTCACCGGGGCTTCGCCATCGAACTCACCCGCCGGAGCGGGCGCGGGGGAGGATTCCGCGGCAATCCCCGCGAGTGCGGCCAGCGCACCGGCAGCCGCCTCCCCTCGCCCGGATGTGATCGCCGAGGGCGAAATTCCGCCGACGCCGATGATGCGCGACGGTCTCGCATCGTCGGCTGGCGACACCGCACCGAGCCCCGTCCCGGCAACCATGCCCACCCAGGGCAGCGTCAAGGCCGTCGGCGTTGCGATCGGCGCACCGGTTCAGCCCGACGGCGCGCTGGCCGCCTGGCAGGTGCTGGCGGCCAAAGTCGGGATATTGCTCGTCGGCACCTCGCCTCTCCTCGCCGACGACCCGGCCGGCTCGAACGGCAAGGTGTTGGTTGCGGGCCCGCTGCCGGATGTGCCGGCCGCCGCCAGGCTCTGTGCGGAAATCGATCGCGCCGGCATCAGCTGCACGCCGATGCCCTATGTCGGTGGCCCGATCACGGCTGCGGGGTCGCACGGCTGACACGAACCCGCGCCCCGCGATTGCGGTTGACAGCGGGGGGTGAGCCACTATGTTCCGCCGCGACGCGCCGGCCCCCTGCCCGGCGTCGCCGGCTTGCTTCCGGGCGCCCGTAGCTCAGTGGTAGAGCATCCGACTTTTAATCGGATGGTCCCGGGTTCGAATCCCGGCGGGCGTACCAATGTCAGACTGTCCGGCTCGGAACCCCAAGCCTCGCTCCTGGCTGTTCCCTCGTTCCTGTTTTGCTCCGGGAACCCGCCGCCTCATCGGACATTTTGCCTAGCGCCGCGGCCACCAGGGCGCGCGGCTGTTTCAGACGGGGCTCCCGATACCATGCTCTACAAGGCCAGTCCGCCGGCAGATTTCCTGCCGACGCAACGTTTCAACGAAATGAAGTTCGGCACGCAGATCACCGCGACCGGCGTGCGTTTCCGCCTCTGGGCGCCGCAATGCGAGAGCATCGGCCTCAAGATCGAGGGCGAGCCGGCGGTCCGCCAGATGCAGCCTCTCCCGCGCGGCTGGTTCGAGCTGACGGTCGACGGCGCCGGTCCGGGCACGCTCTACCGGTTCATGCTGCCCAATGGCCTTTTGGTGCCCGATCCGGCATCGCGCTTCCAGCCCCAGGACGTCCTCGGCCCGAGCGAGGTCGTCGATCCCCGGCGCTACGCCTGGCAGGACGTCGGCTGGGCGGGCCGCGCCTGGGAGGAGGCCGTCTTCTACGAGCTCCATCTCGGCACGTTCACACCCGAAGGGACGTTTGCGGCCGCGGCGCAGCGGCTCGATTATCTCGTCGACCTCGGCATCACCGCGATCGAGCTGATGCCGGTCAACGATTTTCCCGGCCGCTGGAACTGGGGCTATGACGGCGCCCTGATGTTCGCCCCCGATTCAACCTACGGGCGGCCCGAAGAATTCAAGGCCCTGATCGACGCCGCGCACGGCCGCGGGCTGACGGTAATGCTGGACGTCGTCTACAATCACTTCGGCCCGCGCGGAAATTTCCTGCCTCACTACGCCCCGATCTTCACCGAAAAGTACGAGACGCCCTGGGGCGCGGCGATGAATGTCGACGGCCCCGGCTCGGAGATGGTGCGCGACTTCATCCTCGCCAATGCCCGGTACTGGCTGAACGAATATCACCTCGATGGCCTCCGGCTCGATGCCGTGCACGAAATCCAGGACGAAGGGTTCAACCACCTGCTGCACGACCTCGCGTTGCAGATTCGCGGTTCGACCGACGGGCGGCTGGTGCACCTCGTAGTCGAGAACGAGGAAAACAATCCCGAGTGGCTGCGGCGGACGGGCGACCTGCGCCCCGGCCTCTACGACGCGCAGTGGAACGACGACGTGCACCACCTGCTCGACATCGCCATGTACGGCGAGCATTCCAACTACAACACCGACTACGGCACCCGCCTCGATTGGCTGCCGCGGGCCCTAGCGACGGGATTCGGCTTCCAGGGCGAGCCCGTACCCACCCGCAAGGGCAAACCCAAGGGCGGGGCGAGCGCCGAGCTGCCGCCGGTTGCCTTCATCGACTTCATCCAGAACCACGACCAGGTCGGCAACCGCCTCTTCGGGGAGCGCGTCGCCGAGCTGGCGCCCCCCGAGCGCTGGCGCGCCGCGGCCGCCATCTACCTGCTGTCGCCCCACATTCCGATGATCTTCATGGGAGAAGAATGGGCGACGCGGCGGCCGTTCCAGTTCTTCAGCGACGTGGACCCGTCCTTTGCCGACGACATCCGCAAGCAGCGCGCAGAGGCGTTCGGGCGCTTCGTGCCGCCTGCCAAACAAGGGCGGCCCTTTCCGGACGCCATGGCCGAGGAGACCTTTCGTGCGTCAAAACTCGACTGGGCGGAACTGGACGAAGCCGAGCACCGGGAGGCGCTCGCGTTCTACCGCGCCGCGCTCGAGGTGCGTCACCGCGAGATCGTGCCGCGGCTCGTGGACGTGGGCGGCCATGCCGGGCGATGGGACTCGTACGAACCCGGCGCTTTCCACGTCGAGTGGACCCTGGCGCAGAACAGCCGGCTTCACCTCGAGGCCAATCTGCGGTCCGAGCCGCTCGCGCGAGCAGCCCGCCCTGCCGGGCGCGAAATCTGGGTTGAGGGCAAGGTGGGCGCCGATGGCCTCGGCCCCTGGAGCGTGCTCTGGACGATCGAGGAAGGCGCGTGAGCGCCTCGCCTCCCCGCGCCACATACCGGCTCCAGCTGACGCCGCAATTCCGGTTCACGGATGTCGCGGCGCTCGCGCCCTATCTTGCCCGTCTCGGCATCAGCCATGTCTACCTCTCCCCGATCACCCGCGCGCGTAGCGGCAGCACGCATGGCTATGACGTGGTCGACCATGGGGCGATCAATCCCGAGCTAGGTACGCCCGCCGATTTCGAATCCATGGCCGCGGCCCTGCGCGCCGAAGGGCTCGGGATCATCCTCGACATCGTCCCCAACCACATGGGCGTGGGCGGGGATGAGAACCGTTTCTGGCTGGACGTCCTCAAGCACGGCGAGGCCAGTCGCTACGCCGGATGGTTCGACATCGACTGGCATCCTCCGACGCCCGGCCTCTACGGCAAGCTGCTCGTGCCGTTCCTCGGCGTCTCCTATGGGGAAGCGCTCGAGAGTGGTGTGCTGGAGCTGCGGCGCGATGCCGTGACCGGCGATTTCGCGGTCTGGGCGCATGACCACCACTGCCTGCCGTTGTCGCCCGCAACGAGCGCCGGGGTGGGCGATGCCGATGTCGGGCGGCTCAACGCCGACAAGGCCGCCCTCGACGCGCTGATCGCTCGACAGCATTGGCGGCTCGCAAAGGCGAGCGTTGCCGACGACGAGATCAACTACCGGCGCTTCTTCATCGTCAGCGACCTCGCTGGGATCAGCGTCGAGCGCGACGACGTGTTCGAATACGTCCACCGCCTGCCGCTCGACCTTTTGCGGGAGGGGCTCATCGACGGGCTCCGGGTCGACCACATCGATGGGCTTTACGACCCCAAATCCTATTGCCGGCGGCTTCGCGAGGCGGCAGGACAGGCCACCTACATCGTGGTCGAGAAGATCCTCGCCGAGGACGAGCCGCTGCGGGCGGATTGGTCGGTCGACGGCACGACCGGCTACGAGTTTTCGAGCCTCGTCATTCCGCTCCTCGTCGACCCGGAAGCCGAGGTGCCGCTGAGGCGCTTCTATCGCCGGTTCTGCGGTGTCAACGACACGCCCGCCGAGATCGAGCACGCCATGAAGCGCCGCATCATGGATCGCGAACTCGCCGCCGAGCTTTCCGCCCTCTCGTGGCGCTTCGCCCGGCTTGCCGTGCGCGAGCCGGCGACGCAGGACATCACCCGGCGCGCGCTCCGGGCGGCGCTGCGCGCCTTCATCACGGCGCTCCCGGTCTACCGCACCTATGTGGACGCGGCGGGCCCGTCACCCGCCGACAGCGCGCTCATCGACCGGTCGCGGAGAGACGCGGGTGCGCAACATCCGGAAGTCGACGCGGCGGCGCTCGACTTCGTCGCCGACGTGCTGCGCGCGCCGGACAGCGGCGAGCGGCTCGACGCCGCGTTGCGGCTCCAGCAACTCACGGGTCCAGTGATGGCCAAGGGGCTCGAAGACACCGCGCTCTACCGGTTCAACCGGCTGATCGCCCTCAATGACGTCGGCGAGCGGCCCGACCGCTTTTCGTTGCCGGTCGAGGCGTTCCACGCCGCCAACGCCGAGCGTGCCCGCGCCTTCCCCAGAAGCATGCTCGGCACCTCGAGCCACGACAGCAAGCGGGGCGAGGATACCCGCTGCCGCATTGCCGCGCTTTCGGGGCGCGCCGGGGCCTGGACCACCGCGGTGCCGACCTGGTTCGGGGCGTTGCGAGCGGCGGGCGCCCCGAGCATCCACCCCGACGATGCCTACCTCTTCTTCCAGTTGCTGATTGGGGCGTGGCCCGGCGGCGTGTCAGGCGACCTCAAGGACCGGATGATCGGGGCGATGCGCAAATCGCTGCGGGAAGCGCGGCTGCGCTCCGATTGGGCCCACCCCGATGAAGAATATGAGGAGAAGGTCGCCTCCTTCGTGACCCTCGCGCTCGAGGGCGAACGCGGGAAAGCCTTTCGGGCGGACTTCGAGCGGTTCGAGGCGCGCCTTGGGCCCAGCGGGGTTCACAACAGCCTGATCCAGACGACGCTCAAGCTGACCGTGCCGGGGGTGCCGGACATCTATCAGGGCGCCGAGCTTTTCGAGCAGAGCATGGTCGACCCGGACAATCGCCGGCCGGTGGATTTTGCCGTCCGCCAGGACCTCCTCAGGCGCTACGAGGAGGCGCCATTGGGCGAACTGCTGGATCACTGGCGCGATGGTGCCATCAAGCTGGCCCTTACGGCGCGCCTGCTGGGGTTGCGCAAACGCCTTCCCGAGGTCTTCGCCCGCGGTAGCTACGAACCGATCCCCGTGTCGGAGGAAATCTGTGCGTTCCTGCGGCGGCACGGGGCAAACGCGCTGCTGGTCGCGGTTCGCCTTTACCCCTGGAGGAAGTTGGCCGAGCCCACGGGCTGGCGCGCTCCGGCGGAGCTCGGCGAGCGGCACTGGACGGACGTGCTCGCCGGGGGCGCCGTCGATCTGAACGCCGGCTGGCCTCTTTTCCGCGAGCTTCCTGTCAGCGTCCTCGTCGGCGACTGACGAGGCTCCCCGTTAGCCCCGCAGCTTGTGGTAGTGGGCCAGGAGCCCTGCGGTCGAGGAATCGTGTTTTTCGGTCCCCTCGCCCGTTTCAACGGCCGGGAGAAGCGCCTTGGCCAACTGCTTGCCGAGCTCCACGCCCCACTGGTCGAAGGAATTGATGTTCCACACCGTGCCCTGGACGAAGACCTTGTGCTCGTAAAGGGCGATGAGCTTGCCGAGCGTCTCGGGGTCGAGCTGGCGGTACATGAGCGTGTTCGAGGGGCGGTTGCCGACGAACACCTTGTGCGGCGCGAGCGCCTTGATGGCGGCCTTGTCCATGCCGGCGGCCTTGAGCTCGGCCACGACCTCGTCCTCGGTCTTGCCGAGCATCAGCGCCTCGGACTGGGCGAGGACATTCGCCACGAGCTTCACGTGGTGGGGCGGCAGGTTTTCGTGCGGAACAGCCGCAATCAGGAAATCGCAGGGGACGATTTCGGTGCCCTGGTGGATCAGCTGGAAAAAGGCGTGCTGGCCGTTGGTCCCCGGCTCGCCCCACAGGACCGGCCCCGTCGGGTAGTCCACGTCCTTGCCGTTGAGCTGCACATGCTTGCCGTTGCTCTCCATGTCGAGCTGCTGGAGGTAGGCGGGAAGCCGGGCCAGCCGCTGGTCATAAGGGATCACGGCATGGGTCGGGAACCCCCAGGCGTTCCGGTACCAGACGCCGATCAGCCCCATGATCACCGGCAGGTTGTGCTCGAGCCGGGCGGTGCGGAAATGCTCGTCCATGGCCGCGGCGCCGCGGAGAAAAGCCGCGAAATTGTCGAAGCCGATGGCGATCGCGACCGGCAGGCCGATCGCCGACCACACGGAGTAGCGCCCGCCGACCCAGTCCCAGAAGCCGAAGATGCGGTCCTGCCGGACGCCGAACTTGTCGGTCGCGGGAAGATTGGTGGAAACGGCCGCAAAGTGGTCGCCGACCGCCTGCTCGCCCAGCGCATTGGCGATCCACGCACGGGCCGAATGGGCGTTGGTCATCGTCTCGTCGGTCGTGAACGTCTTGCTCGCAACGATGAAGAGCGTCCGCCGCGGATCGAGGAAGGCGAGCGTATCGTGGATATGCGCGCCGTCGACGTTCGAGACGTAGTGAAGGTGAAGGTCCGGCCGGCCGTA
>DASZTU010000405.1:0-4930 GCA_035547975.1 Devosiaceae bacterium
GGATCGCACGAGCCCGGTGAAGGTCACGACAGCGCCGGCGCCGGCCGCCTCAGCCATGAAGGCGTTGCTCTCAGCGCCCGGATCGAATGGCGCTTCGGTGACGCGAACCGTCATCTCACCCCCCGGTCATGGGCGGGAAGAGCGCAACGGTCGTCGCCCCGCCGAGCGGTGTTGCGTGGTCGGCGAGACGGGCGTCGACCGCCGCCCGGATGATTTTCGGGTTGCGCAGGGCAAGCGCCGCGCCCTCGTCGCGCGCGGCAAGCCACGAAATGAGGTCGCCCACCGTCACCACCTCGGCGGGGAGCGCGACCTCTTCCTCGCCGCGATTGAGGCGTTCGCGCAGCCAGGCAAAGTAGAGGATCTTCATGGCACCTCGCCCGAAAGATGCGGCCAGGCGGTTCTGAGATACTGGAAGCCGGTGATGACCGTCATAACGCCCGCGAGCCAAAGCAGCAGCTGGGCGACGAGCCCCGCGCCGGGGAGCAGCGGGGCAAGAAAGATGAAGGTCAGGGCGAGGAGCTGCACGGTCGTCTTCCACTTGGCGAGCTGGGTCACCTTGATCACGATGTTGCGGGGGCCCATGAACTCCCTGAGGCCAGAGATGAAGATTTCGCGGGAGAGGATCGCGAGCGCCGGGATCAGGTCCCACCAGGCGAGCGACCGGTCCCAGGCGAAGGTCACGATCAGCGCGCCGACGAGGAGCTTGTCGGCGATTGGGTCGAGCATCCGGCCGAGGGCCGAGCTCTGGCCCCAGCGGCGCGCCAGGTAGCCGTCGAAGAAATCGCTCACCGCGGCGGCGAGGTAGAGGATCAGGCCCACCCATCGCAGGGCCGGATAGCCGGTGACGATGAGTATGACGATGATGGGAATGGCAACGATCCGACCATAGGTCAGAAGGTTGGGGAGGGTGAGCAGTGTCGGGCTGATGGCCATGGCCGGAGCCAACAGGATCGGCGTGGCGGGGTCAAGGCGGCAACCTCTGGGCCCCCCGCGGATTGTTAGGCGAGAACGGAGAACTGCCATGGCCCAGCAACAGTCCACCGACAAGAAGCCCATCGTCCCCGCCTTCCGTGACGGCAAGCCTGCAGGTCCCCCCGAGCAGCCGGCGCAGGTCCGCCCGGCCGGGCCGGAGAGCATGCGGGACCGGCCGCACAAATGGGACAAGGCCGACGAGGCTGTCGACGAGTCGTTCCCGGCCAGCGATCCGCCCGCCCACAACCGGTTCGATTGAGCCTCTCAGGCGACCGCTCGGTCCAATAGCGACGAGCGCCGCGCCGCGGCAGCGGCGAGGCGCTCCAGCACCTCGACCGTCGTCTCCCACCCGATGCAGCCATCGGTGATCGACTGGCCGTAGACGAGCGGCTGGCCCTCGACCAGGTCCTGCCGCCCCGCGACGAGATTGCTTTCGAGCATCACCCCCACGATGCGCCGCTCGCCCGCCTCGAGCTGGCCGGCGATATCCTCGACCACAAGCGGCTGATTTTCCGGCCGCTTGGCGGAATTGGCGTGGCTTGCATCGATCATCACCGCGGGGCGCAGGCCCGCCTTCGCCAGGGCTTCGCCGGCGGCTGCAACGCTCTCGGCGTCGTGGTTCGGCGCCTTGCCGCCCCGCAGGATGATGTGCGCGTCTTCGTTGCCGGTGGTCGAGGCAATGGCCGAACGCCCTTCCTTGGTCACCGCCATGAAATGATGCGGATGGCGCGCCGCGCCCACGGCGTCGATCGCGATCCTGACGTTCCCGTCGGTGCCGTTCTTGAATCCGACCGGGCAGGAAAGGCCGGAGGCGAGCTCACGGTGGATCTGGCTCTCCGTCGTGCGGGCGCCGATGGCGGCCCAGCTCACGAGATCGGCGATGTATTGCGGGGTGGTCATGTCGAGGAATTCGCACGCGGCGGGGAGGCCGAGATCGTTGATGTCGAGCAGCAGGCTGCGGGCGGTGCGCAGGCCGTTGTCGATATCGAAGGAGCCGTCGAGATTGGGGTCGTTGATCAGGCCTTTCCAGCCGACCGTCGTGCGCGGCTTTTCGAAATAGACCCGCATGACGATTTCGAGGGCGGGCGCGAGCCGGTGACGCAGCGCCGCCAGCCGGTGGGCGTAGTCCTTGGCGGCCGCCGGATCGTGGATGGAGCAGGGACCGACCACGACCAGCAGCCGGTCGTCGGCGCCGCTCAGGATGTTGTGCACCGCGTGGCGGGCCGCGAGCACGGTGCGTGTCGAGCGTTCGGAGCGCGGGAACTCGGCGATCACCTCGGCCGGGGTTCGCAGCTCGCGCAACGCGCTGATGCGCAGGTCGTCGGTGGACTTTTGCATGTGTGGCTCCTTGTGAGGGAGCCCAGTGGCGACAAAAAAGCCGCCGAGCTGGGCTGGCGGCTTTCGGGTTCTTTGTTGTTTGACGGTATCAGATCAAACGCGCCCCTCCGGCTGCCAGCGGCTTCCGTAGCTAAAATACCAGAAGGAATAGGCGGCGCGGACGAGGTTCATGGCGAGCTATGTAGCTGGTTCAGCCGTCCTTGTCACTACTTGCCCGCGAGCGAAGGGAAAAACGCCGCTGCTCCCGGGGTCAGGAATGGACGCAGGTTTTTCAGCGGGGTCTCGAAGAGCGTGCCGCCGCAGCTTTGGATGGCGTAGGGCAGCCCGTCGAGGCTGAAGCGCGCCTTGTCGCCCTGGACGAAGCTGATGTTGAGGTTGCTCGCGATGAGCTCGCCCATGCTGCAATCGTCCTCCCCGGTGTCGGCGTCGGTCTTGGGCAGGTGGGCCCTGACATAGGCGGCGAGCTTTTCGTCCGGGCCCCAGGTGTAGTCTCCCGGCTTTGCGCGGGCGCTTTTCAGGTCTTTCGGCGAATCCTCATCGATCGGGGTGGGTACCCAACCCTTGAAGATGCGGCTGAGGTCGAGCTTTTCTCCGCTGCGCACGTCGAGCGAGTAGTTCTCGTCGTGGTTGTCGGGATGGGCGCCGGCGCAGAAGAGGCTGCCGGATTCCTCCCAGCTCATCACCGTGGGCGAGAGGTAGTTCACCGTGACCTGCTCGTCCGGGTAGCCGCCCAGCGTTCCGATGGAATTGGCGACCAGGTCGTTCCACCCGAACCCCTGATAGGCCTGCGCCTCGCAGGAAAGGGCGTCGAGCGACATCCGCCAGTGGCGCCGTTCGAGATAGCGGTCGACGGCCGAGAGATCGGCGCCGCCGAGATCGGAGACGTGGGGGAAGGCGAACTTCGTCCGCGGATCGGTGATCATCTGGTAGGTGGCAACCCCGAGCTTCACCGGATCGCCCGGCTCGACCGGGCCCTCGCTGACCTTGATGAGCTCGTAGGGCGAGGTTTCTAGGCCGATCGGCGCCTGGCCGGAGGAGAGGTCGAGAACGATGTCTTCGAGGCCCTGGGGCGTGTTGTCGAAATCATCTGAGAGGGTGCGGGTCGCGTCCCTTTCGAGGGCGATCGGCAAGGTTTTGCCGCCGCTGCTCCAGCTGCCGCCCAGCTTGCCCTCAGTATCCGCCTCGAGGTGCCATTTGGCGGCAATTGGTGCAGGGCCGGTCGGCGTGCCGTTGTCATCGAGGGGACAGAGGCTCGGCGTGCAGGGCTTTTCCTCGGCAAGATCGACCTTGCCGCCGCCCGCCTTGACGGCATCGAGGGGAATGTCGATGCCCTTGGCGTTGTAGAAGTAGCGGCCGACGACCTTCCCCTTCGCCGTTTCGATCGGCTGTGACAGCTCGAGGACGATGGCGGCCTTGCCGAGCGTGCCCTTGTAGATCACGGCGTCGGCGAGAGCGGGCGTGGCGGCGAGCAGCGCGACCAGTGCGGCAGCGGCGAGGCGGAGCGGCATGGCGGGGTTCCCTGCGGAGAGGGCGCAGCTCTAGAGGGAGGCAACTGAACTTGGCATGAATGAGAGCGTGGCGGCGAGGCATGCCGGGACACAGGGCGGCCTTGACAAAGCTCGAGGGCCTTCCCAACTTCGACTTATGAGCACGGATCGCATCTTCGCCAGACCCGCTGCCGACCGCAGGCGTTCGGCCGCACTCTCGTAAGCCCTGAATCGGCGACTACGGCCGGTTCAGGGGATCTGCTCAGTCCCCCTCACATCTGAATCCTTCCGCTGCACTTGCGGTGGCCGACCTCGGCTGTCGAGGGGATTTGCTTTCCTGACGCGTGCCAGCCGGCTTTGCCGCTGCCCCCAGCCTCGGAGACACGACATGCGCCATCAAATGCCACTACCCGAAATCATCATCGGCACTCACGACTACCACGATCTCATGCTGCTGGCCCTCAGCGGGCGTGGCGGTGCCGCGGAGGCCGCGGACGACCTGTTCTTCAAGCTGGAGCGGGCGCGCCTCGTCTCCGATCGGCAACTCGCGGCCGACGTGGTCCGCATGGGCTCGACCGTTTGCTACGATCCCGACAATGGTCCGCAGCGCGAGGTCACGCTGGTCTATCCGGCCGAGGCCGACATTTCCGAGGGGCGGATTTCCGTCCTGACGCCCATCGGCACGGCCCTGCTCGGCCTTCGCGCCCAGCAGACGACGACCTGGACCGCCCGCGACGGCCGTGACCACGTGCTGCGCGTGCTGACGGTGCAGCAGCCCGCCATGGCGGACTAAGGTCAGGGGAGCCGCGCGGCAATCATCGGCGCGTCTCCCCGATCTTCGAAGGCCGACACGGGCTCCTGGCCGTCCTACCGCCTCATCCGCTCCGGTTGAAGTGGTCGTAGACGAGCTGCGCCATGCTGCTCGAGATGCCGGGAATCGCGGCGAGGTCGGCGAGCGAGGCGCGGCCCACCGCCTTGGCCGAGCCGAAGTGGTTTAGCAGGGCGCGCTTGCGGGCCGGGCCGATGCCCTCGATCTCATCGAGCGGATTCTTGATCGTATCCTTCTTCCGTCGGGCGCGGTGCGTGCCGATGGCGAAGCGGTGCGCCTCGTCGCGCAGCCGCTGCACATAGTA
>DASZTU010000406.1:0-11440 GCA_035547975.1 Devosiaceae bacterium
CCCACCACCGGCTCGGAAGCCACCTACGGTCAGGACATGGCCAATGCCGTCCAGATCGCGCAGGACGAGCTCAACAAGGCGGGTGGCGCCAACACCTATTCGATGGTGGTCGGGGACGATGGCTGCGATCCGCAGCAGGCGGTGAACGCCGCGACCAAGCTCGCATCCTCCGGCATCGCGGCCGTCGTCGGCGGCTACTGTTCCGGCGCCACGGTTCCGACGCTGAAAATCTTCGGCGACGCCAAGCTGCCCTTCGTCATCACCGCCGCCAACTCGACCAAGCTGATCCCGGCCAATCCGGGCAATGCCTTCCTCATCAACTCGACCGGCAACGACCAGGTCGCCAAGGCCATGGAAGTGTTCAAGGCCAAGGGCTTCAAGTCGCTGGCCATCGTGAATGAGGGTGATGCCTATAGCCAGGATCTCGCGACACTGGCGCAGAAGAGCTTCACCGAGGCCGGCGGCTCCGTTCCGTCCTTCGAGACCGTGAACAAGGGCGAGCAGGACTTTTCGTCCGTCGTCACCAAGATCAAGGCAGCCAATCCGGACGCCGTGTTCTGGACCGCCTACTACGCCGATGGTGGCCCGTTCATCAAGCAGCTCCGCGAAGGCGGGTACCAGGGCACGATCATCGTGGGTGACGGCTCGACCTCGACCGACCTCTTCAAGCTGGCGGGCGATGCGGCCGAGGGCGTTCTGGCCCTCTCGAGCCCGACCCCGGATTTCCTGCCCAACGCCAAGGCTTTCGCGGATACCTACAAGGCCAAGTTCAACAATGCGCCCGGGCCTTACGCGGCCCTCACCTATGACGGCATGAAGCTCATCGCCGATGCCCTCGACAAGGCTGGCGGCACCGACAGCGCCAAGGTGATCGATGCCTTGCAGAAGGAAGACTACAAGGACGGCCTTGCCGGCGAGATCACCTTCCGCGACGACCACACGCTCGCCCGCTCGAACTTCATCGTGCTCGAGGGCAAGGGAGGTGCCTGGACCCTGGCCCAGTATTGACCGGGCGGATCGAGCGGCCTTGACCACTCGTCGGGCGCTCCTCGCTTCCCTCCGCCACAGGGCGGGCGGGAGTGAAGGGGCGCCCCCGCTCCTCGTTCGATGACCCTGACCACCCTCCTTGCGCAGCAGCTGGTGAACGGGCTCGTCCTCGGCTCGTTCTATGCGCTCGTCGCGCTCGGCTACACCATGGTTTTCGGCGTGGTGAAGCTGCTCAACTTTGCGCACGGCGATCTCTACATGACCGGCGCCTTCGTCGGCTTCCTCGGCCTCTCGCTCGTCTCGGGCCTCGTGGGGCCGGGCTGGCTGGGCGTGGCGGTCGCGATCCTTCTGGCGATGATCGCCGTCGGCTTTCTCGGCGTCGTCATCGAACGCGTCGCCTATGCGCCGATGCTGCGCGCCCCGCGCCTCTCCATCCTCATTACCGCCCTCGCCGTCTCCCTCGTCCTCCAGAACGGCTTCCTGACAATCACCAACGGCCAGATCATTCCGATGAGCCCGCGCCTGGGCTTCGCCGGCGTCAATCTGGGCAGCCTCTTCATCAACTATAAGCAGATCGCGCTCGCCGGCACGGCGGCGGTGCTGATGATCGCGCTCGAGCTTTTCGTGTCGCGGACGCAATACGGCCGCGCCATGCGCGCCGTATCGGTCGACAAGGACATGTCCGAGCTCATGGGGATCGACGTCGGCCGCGTGATCGCGGTGACGTTCTTTCTCGGCTCCGCGCTCGCGGCGGCCGCCGGCACCATGGCCGGCGCCTATTATGGCTCGATCTGGTATTTCATGGGCTTCCTCATCGGCCTAAAAGCCTTCACGGCGGCGGTCATCGGTGGCATCGGCTCCATTCCCGGCGCCATGCTGGGCGGACTGGTGCTCGGCCTGCTCGAAAGCTTCGGCACGCAGTTGCCCGGCATCGGCAGCGAATGGAAGGACGTGTTTTCGTTCGCCGTGCTGATCCTGGTGCTGGTGTTCAAGCCGACGGGCCTTCTCGGCAAGTCCGAGCAGGAGCGCATGTGATGGCGATCGAGCCCGGCTCGCTCGGTCCGCAGTCGGTCGAGGCGCGCCCGAGCGCCTGGGGCGGGCTCGGGGCGGTGCTGGATACTCCTGCAAAGCGGGCCGTCGCCATCGTCGTGATATTGGCGTTGGCGGTGGCCGCCCCGCCGGTGCTGGGCCCCTATGCGACGGTGATCCTCACCAACGCGCTGCTCTACACCATCCTCGCGCTGGGGCTGAACATCGTCGTCGGCTACGCCGGCCTGCTCGATCTCGGCTATGCCGCCTTTTTCGCGGTCGGGGCCTATTCGGTGGGCATCCTCACCACCGGATTCGGCTGGAATTTCTGGGCGACCCTGCCGGTCGCCGTGATTGCCGCAATGATTGCGGGCGTCGTCATCGGCGGCCCGACCCTGCGCCTGCGCTCGGACTATCTCGCGATCGTCACGCTGGGGTTCGGCGAAATCGTCCGCATCGCCGCGCGCAATCTCCAGATCACCGGCGCGGCGAGCGGCATTTCGGGCATCGACCAGCCCTGGCTGTTCGGCTGGCACATCGCCTCCCAGACCGATTTCTATTACGCCTTCCTCGTCCTCGCGATCGTCGGCATCTTCGTTTCGGTGCGCCTGGCCGACTCCCGGCTCGGCCGGGCCTGGCTCTATGTCCGCCACGACGAGGACGCGGCGGAAGCCATGGGGATCGACCGCGTGCGGGTGAAGCTCGCCGCCTACATCATCGGCGCGATCTATGGCGCGATCGGCGGCGCGTTCTTCGCCGTCAATCTCACCGCCATTTCCCCGGAAAGCTTCTCGTTCCGCCAGTCGACCCTCTTCCTCATGGCCGTCATCCTCGGCGGCATGGGGCGGATACCGGGCGTGATCCTCGGGGCCTTCGTCGTCGTGCTCGGCCCGGAATTGCTGCGCGACACCGGGAGTCTGCGCTACCTGATCTTCGCGGTCGGCCTTTTGCTGATCATGCTTTTCCGCCCGAGCGGCATCTGGCCCGCGGGAGGCAAGCGCTGATGGCCGAGCTGTTGGTGCTCCGCGGCGTTTCGCTCGGCTTTGCCGGCAACCGGGTGCTGGACGGCGTCGATTTTTCCGTGGACGAGGGGGCGATCGCCAGCCTCATTGGCCCAAATGGGGCCGGCAAGACCTCGCTCTTCAACTGCATCACCGGTTTCTACAAACCGCAGCGCGGCTCGATCAGCTTCAACGGCATCGAGACATTGCGGCTGAAACCCTGGCAGGTGACCCGCGCCGGCATCGCCCGGACCTTCCAGAACGTCCGCCTGTTCCGGCAGATGAGCGTCCTCGAGAACGTGATGTCCGGCCAGCATTGCCGCACGCGTGCCGGGGCCATCAGCGCCGTCCTGCGCCTTCCCGAGCAGCGCCGCGAGGAGCAGCGCATCCGCGAAGCGGCCGGGGGGTGCCTGCGCTTCGTCGGCATCGGCGAGGAGGAGTGGCACCGCGACGCGACGACCCTCGCCTATGGGCACCAGCGGCGGGTGGAGATCGCCCGCGCGCTCGCCACGGGACCGAGGCTGCTGCTCCTTGACGAACCGGCGGCGGGCCTCACCAAGGGCGAAAAGCAGGAACTCGCCGCCCTCATCAAGCGCATTCGCGACGAGCAGGGCGTCTCCGTGCTGCTCATCGAGCACGACACCAGCCTCGTCATGAGCATTTCCGAGCGCGTGAGCGTGCTCGACCATGGGGTCATGATCGCCGAGGGTCCGCCAAAGGAAATCCAGGCCAACCCGCGGGTGATCGAAGCCTATCTCGGCAGCGAGGATGCGGAGGCGGCCCTTGCGCTCTGAGGCTCCCGTCGTGCTCGCCCTCAAGGGCATCGAAGCCGGCTACGGCCGCATCCGCGCCTTGCACGGCATCGACCTCGAGGTGCGCCAGGGAGAGATCGTGACCCTGCTCGGCGCCAACGGCGCGGGCAAGACGACGACCCTCAAAACGATTTCGGGTCTGGTCCGTCCGAGCGCCGGATCGATCCTCTTCGAGGGGCAGGAACTGGTCGGCCGCAAGGCGAGCGACATCGCCCGGCTCGGCGTCGTTCATGTGCCGGAAGGCCGGCACGTGCTCAAAGGCTTGAGCGTGCGCGAGAATCTGGAGCTCGGCGGCTTTACCGTACCCGACGCCCGGGTCCGGCGCGAGCGCCTCGAAAAAGTCTTTGCCCTGTTTCCGATCCTCCGCCAGCGCCAGCACCAGGATGGGTCGCTGCTCTCGGGCGGCGAGCAGCAGATGCTGGCGATCGGCCGGGCGCTGATGCATGGTCCAAGGGTACTGCTGCTCGATGAGCCCTCGATGGGCCTTGCGCCCAAGCTCGTGATCGAGACCTTTCGCATCATCAAGGAGCTGAACAGGACCGGCGTCACAATTCTCCTCGTCGAGCAGAACGCGCGGCTCGCGCTGAAACTCGCCAACTACGGCTATGTGCTGGAGACCGGCAACATCCGCATGGACAGCGATGCCGATATCCTGAGCGCCAGCAACTCGATCGTGGAGGCCTATCTTGGCACCTGAGCTACCGGACGGAGCGAGCGAGTGATAGTGAGGCATGGGCTGCAGGCCGACCGATCACCGTCGAGGCGGCGGGTCGGGCCCTCCGCCCTTTGTCGCTGACCGTGCATTGAAGGATTAACGGAAATGGCACTCACCTGGCGCGGCGTCATCCCCGCACTGATGACCGAGATGAAGCCGAACGGCGACCTCGACCTCGAGGCGACCGCGCGGCACATCGATTCCTGCCTGGCCGCCGGCTGCGAAGGCTTCGTGATGCTGGGCACGCTCGGCGAGAACAACTCGCTGGCGCTCGAGGAGAAGAAGCAGGTGGTCGCCGCCGCCGTGCAGGCGGTGAGGGGCAGGGTGCCGGTCATTGCCGGGGTCGCCGAATACACGACGCGGCTCGCCATCGCCGCGGCCAACGAAATGGCTGCAGCCGGCGCTTCCGGCATCATGGCGCTGCCGACCATGGTCTACATGACCGATGCGCGGGAAAGCGTGCACCATTTCCGGACGCTCGCCCGCAGCGTCGACCTGCCGATCATGATCTACAACAACCACGTGGCCTATAAGGTCGACCTCAAGCCGGAAGCGTTCGCCGAGCTCGCGAGCGAGAAGAACATCGAGGCGGTCAAGGAATCGAGCCACGACAGCCGCCGCATCACCGACATGATCAACCTCCTCGGCGACCGTTACGCCATCGTCTGCGGCGTCGACGACCTCGTGCTCGAAAATGCCCTCTTTGGCGCGGTGGGATGGGTCTCGGGGCTTGCCAATGCCTTCCCGCGCGAAGCAGTACAGCTCTTCCGCCTGGCGAAGGCCGGCCGTGTCTCCGAGGCGCTCGAGCTCTACCGGTGGTTCATGCCGCTGCTGCACCTCGATGTCGCAACCAAGCTCGTGCAGTACATCAAGCTCGCCAACCAGATGACCGGGGAGGGGAGCGAGTGGGTGCGCGCGCCGCGCCTGACGCTCGAAGGCGAGGAGCGGCAGCGCATTGCGGCGATCATCCAGCAGGCCATCGACACCCGGCCGCAGTTGAAGCTCGTCGCGTAAGGCGGTTCAGGGAATGAAGATCACCGCGATCCGGGTCTATCAGGTCGACCTGCCGCTGCGCGAAGGCCGCTACAACTGGTCGGGCGGCAATTTCATGGAGGTGTTCGATTCGACCGTGGTCGCGGTCGACACCGATGCCGGGATCACCGGCGTCGCCGAGTGCTGCCCGCTCGGATCGGCCTACCTGCCATCCTACGCCCAGGGCGTTCGCGCCGGTCTCGCCGAAATCGGTCCAAAACTCATCGGCCACGACCCGACCGATCTCTGGCCGCTCAACCACCACATGGACGCGGTGCTTCGCGGCCATCCTTACGTCAAGGCCCCGATCGACATCGCCTGCTGGGACATCCTCGGGCAGGTCGCCGGCCTGCCGGTCTACAAGCTTTTCGGCGGGGCCGAGCAGGAGAAGATCGCGCTCTACCGCGCCATCAGCCAGGAAGATGCGGGCCGCATGGCGGAAAAGATCGCCGGCTACCGCGCGGAAGGCTATACGAAATTCCAGCTCAAGGTCGGGGGCGACCCGGCCGACGACATCGCCCGCATCCGCGCCTGCCGCGCCATCCTTAAGCCCGGCGACATTCTCGTCGCCGATGCCAATACCGGCTGGACCAAGGCCGATGCGGCGCGCGTCGTCGCCGCCGTGCGTGACCTCGACGTCTATATCGAACAGCCCTGCATGACCTATGAGGAGAGCGTATCGATCCGGCGGCGCACGGCGCTGCCCTTCGTGCTCGACGAGAACATCGGCTCCGTCGGCGACCTCGTGCGCGGCATCGCCGAGGACGCTTTCGACGTCATCAACCTGAAAATCTCGAAGGTCGGCGGCCTCACCAAGGCCCGGCAAATGCGCGACCTTTGTGTCTCGGAAGGCATTCCGATGACCATCGAGGACACCTGGGGCGGCGACATCGTGACCGCCGCGATCGCGCATCTCGCGCGCTCGACGCCGGAGCGCTTCTGCTTCACCGCCACCGACTTCAACTCCTACGTCACCGTTTCGATTGCCGAGGGCGCGCCGCGTCGGGTCGAGGGCTTCATGACCGCCCCCGACGCCCCCGGCCTCGGCATCAAGCCGAAATGGGACGTGCTCGGCGATCCGGTGCAGGTGATCGGTTGAGCGACCTGAGCCGCCTTCTCCCCTGAGGGGCGAAGGGAAAGAGAGCAAATGAGATCGAGCAAGAGCATCGAGATCATCTCCTGCCACGCCGAGGGCGAAGTGGGCGATGTGATCGTGGGGGGCGTCGCGCCGCCGCCGGGCGAGACGCTCTGGGCGCAGTCGCGCTTCATCGCCGCCGACCAGACCCTGAGGAAGTTCGTGCTCAACGAGCCCCGGGGC
Organism: Devosiaceae bacterium; assembly: GCA_035547975.1. Taxonomy (GTDB): domain Bacteria; phylum Pseudomonadota; class Alphaproteobacteria; order Rhizobiales; family Devosiaceae; genus DASZTU01. The sequence continues at coordinate 6,895 of DASZTU010000406.1, forward strand.
GGGGTTTTTCGCCACGTCAACCTGCTGGTGCCGCCGAAAAACCCGCGCGCGCAGATGGGTTTTATCATCATGGAGCCCGAGGATACGCCGCCGATGTCGGGCTCGAACTCGATTTGCGTCGCGACGGTGCTGCTCGACGCCGGCATCCTGCCGATGAGCGAGCCCGAAACGCGGCTGACGCTCGAGGCGCCGGGCGGGCTCGTCGACATCGTGGCGCAGTGCCGGGACGGCAAGGCCGAACGCATCACGGTGACGAACGTCCCGAGCTTTGCCGACAAGCTCGGCGCCGCGCTCGAGGTTCCCGGCATCGGCACGCTGACCGTCGACACCGCCTATGGCGGCGACAGCTTCGTCATCGCCGATGCGGCGGCACTCGGCTTTGCCATCGCGCCCGACGAGGCCCGTGATCTCGCCGAAACGGGCATCCGGATCACCCGCGCCGCCAACGAGCAGCTCGGCTTCCGCCACCCGGCGAATCCCGACTGGAGCCACATCTCCTTCTGCCAGATCGCCCGGCCGGTCGAGCGCCGCGACGGCCTCCTCGAGGCCGCCAACGCCGTCGCCATCCAGCCCGGCAAGATCGACCGTTCGCCGACCGGCACGGGCGCCTCGGCGCGCATGGCGGCCCTGCGCGCCCGGGGCGAGATGCAGGTGGGCGACCGCTACCTCGCGCGCTCGATCATCGGCTCGGAGTTCCTTGGCCGCATCGAGGCCGACACGACCCTCGGCGGCCGGCCGGCCATCATTCCATCGATCTCCGGCCGCGCCTGGATTTCCGGCAGGCGCACGGAAATGCTCGACCCCGCCGACCCCTGGCCGGAAGGCTATAGGCTTTCCGACACCTGGCCGCGGATCGGCGGATGAGCGCCGCTCGGGGGCAGGGTGCGCGCCATGGCCGGCCCGCTCGCGGCGGATTCCCGAGGGCGTGCTCCTGACCCAACCCCAGATCTTCGTCGATGCCGACGCTTCCCCGGTCAAGGACGAGGTGCTGCGCGTCGCCTGGCGGCACGGGCTCACCGTAACGTTCGTGGCCAATTCGGGCCTTCGCCCCTCGCGCGAGCCCTGGATCCGCAACGTCATCGTGCCACAGGGACCGGACGCCGCCGACGACTGGATCGTCGAGCACGTCGGGGCGGGCGACATCGTCGTCACGGCCGATATTCCCCTGGCGCGCCGGGCGCTCGAGAAGGGCGCGGTGGTGCTGGGGCCAACCGGGCGGCCGTTCACGCCGGAATCGATCGGCATGGCCCTCGCCATGCGGGAGCTCAACCAGCACCTGCGCGAAACCGGCGAGAGCCGCGGCTTCAATGCCGGTTTCACGGCAAAGGACCGCAGCACCTTTCTCCAGGCGCTGGACGAGGCCGTGGTGCGGATGAAGCGGAGCGGCTAGCCCCGACCGCGCCGAGGCGGCTCCGGCTCCCCACGTCCCGCCGTGAACTCTCCGGCAGCGGCCTGTTGAATGTGCGCCGGGAGGTTGCCCAAACCAACGAGCGCAAGTAGTGTTGGCTAATCCGGCCGTCTATCTCGACGAAATCGGCTGGATTCTACGTCAATTGCAGGAGGGGTAACCCAAGAGCCACGATCCGTTCGGGCCGATAATCACCCGACAATGCCGGGTTGCCCATCATGACCATGTAACATTATGCCAATCAGGGAGTTGCGACATGAATGGACAGATTTACAAGGCCTTCCGAGTGTCCTTTACCGAGGCGTGGTACCAATTGTCGAAAGCAGAGCAGGACCGCCTTCTCGGCAAGGTGCGGGATGCTATCGAGAAGGTCGGCGGCAAGAGTATTGCCCTGTGCGACTCGAGCTGGTCCTCTGAAGAATGGCTGGCGTTCGGTCTCGAAGTCTATCCGGACATGGCGGCGGCCAAGAAACACACCGAGCTCTTGGCCGAGCTGAACTGGTTCCGGTACTGCAAGAGCAGCACCCTGCTGGGAACCCCCGTCACGATGTAGCGCGCGCCCGCGGCCGCCCCCTCTCATCCTCTCCCGTTTACGGGCGAGGGGGACCGGCGTCAGCCGGTGGAGAGGGCGGCCGCCCGCGCCGGCGCCTTCTCTGGTCTGCCGCAGCGCGGGACGGTGGCCCGCGCCGCGCCTTCTCATCCTCTCCCGTTTACGGGAGAGGGGGACCGGCGTTAGCCGGTGGAGAGGGCGGCCGCCCGCCCGATGCGGGCGAGGACGGCGGCGGAGCGGTGCTCGACGTCCTCGGCCGAGAACCGCAGCACCCGCACCCCCTGAGCCTGCAGCCATTGCGTCCGGCGCGCGTCCGCTTCCGCCTGCCCCTCGTGCACCGGCCCATCCACCTCGACGCAGAGTTTTGCCGAGGCGCAGTAGAAGTCGAGGATGAACGGTCCGAGGGCGTGCTGGCGGCGAAAATGGATCCCGAGTTGGTCGCGGCGCAGCAGGGCCCAGAGCGCTTGTTCCGGCCGCGTCAGACGCCGCCGCAGCGCCTTGGCGCGCTTCTGGGTGAGGATCGAAGATCGCATGCCTGGTGCCCCTGGCCGCCCTCTCCACCATGCTTCGCATGGTCCCCCTCTCCCGTAAACGGGAGAGGCTGGCGCGCGGCCAGGTTGGCTGCCCGAACATTGCCGCCCGCTTCCTCTCCCAAGCGCGGGAGAGGGGGTGACCCGCGCCGGCGCCTCTTGTCCTCTCCCGCAGGGCAGGAGAGGGGGACCGGCGTCAGCCGGTGGAGAGGGCGGCCGCCCGCGCAATGCGGGCGCTCACTATCCCCGCTCGCGGATATGGCACGTCTGGCTGGATGGCCGGGTCAAGCCCGGCCATGACGAGGGAAAGGGTAGTGCGCTCGACCAGGCTCAGTGCCAAGGGCGGCCCACCCTCAGCTGCACCCCGTCGTCGTGCCGCAGTCTTCGCAGACGAGGCAGTGGCCCGAAACCTTCATCCGCATGGATGAGCAGTTGGTGCACTGGTCGCCGGTATAGCCCTTCATGCGCGCTTCGGCCCTGAGCTCGGCCAGGTCGCGGCTCGCGGGCGGGGAGGGGATGGGGTCGACCTCGCCGGCGTTGAACGCCGCCGGAGCGACATCGGGATCGGGCTTATAGGCGGTCGAGGTCTTGAGCGCCGTGACGGTCGAGCCGTGCACCGCCGTCACCGGTCCAAACGGCTTCGAGGCGGGCGCGGCGCCCGGCGCGCCGGTCGGCACCAGCATCAGGCTCTGGTCCTTGACGCGGCCGCGCGTCATGCCGCGGCTGACGAGCGACTGCGCCGGTACGGGGGCGGGACCACCCGGATTGCCGCGCGCGGCCGCTTCCTCGGCCACGCCTTTGCTGAGCGCCGTCGGCGCCGCATCGGCCGGCACGTGCGCCAGGTCGTCGCGGTCGAGATAGGAGATCGCGAGCTCGCGGAAGATGTAGTCGAGGATAGAGGTCGCGTTCTTGATCCGGTCGTTGCCGATCACCATGCCGGCGGGCTCGAACCGGGTGAAGGTGAAGGCCTCCACATATTCGTCGAGCGGCACGCCGTACTGGAGGCCGAGGCTGATGGCGATGGCGAAATTGTTCAGCATGGCGCGGAAAGCCGCGCCTTCCTTGTACATGTCGATGAAGATTTCGCCGAGCCGGCCATCCTCGTATTCGCCGGTACGGAGATAAACCTTGTGGCCGCCGACGATCGCCTTCTGGGTGTAACCCTTGCGGCGATACGGCATCTTTTCGCGCTCGCGGCCGCGCTCGACCACCCGCTCGACGATCTTTTCGACGATTCTTTCCGAAACCTGCGGTACGCGGGCCATGGGGGCCGCGGCGAGCAGCGCCTCGGCCGCCTCTTCTTCGTCCTCGTCCTCGTCGGCGAGGAGCGATGCGTTGAGCGGCTGGCTCAGCTTGGAGCCGTCGCGATAGAGGGCATTGGCCTTGAGCGCGAGACGCCAGGACAGCATGTAGGCGTTCTTGCAGTCCTCGACGGTCGCCTCGTTCGGCATGTTGATGGTCTTGCTGATCGCGCCCGTGATGAAGGGCTGCGCCGCGGCCATCATCAGGATGTGGCTCTCGACCGAGAGGTACCGCTTGCCGATCTTGCCGCAGGGGGACGCGCAGTCGAAGACCGGCAGGTCCGTCGCCTTGATGTGCGGCGCGCCCTCGAGCGTCATGGCGCCGCACACATGGGTGTTGGCGGCCTCGATCTCCTTCTTCGAAAAGCCGAGGAAGCCGAGAAGGTCGAAGGAGAAATCGGCGAGCTGCGCGTCGGTCACGCCGAGTGATTTCAAAAAGTCCGCGCCGAGCGTCCACTGGTTGAAGGCGAACTTGATGTCGAACGCCGAGGCGAGCGCCTTGTTGAGCGCCTCGATCTTGTCGTCGGTAAAACCCTTGGCCTTGAGCGAGACGGGATTAATGAAGGGCGCCTGGTTGAGGTTGCCGTGGCCCACGGCGTAGGCCTCGATCTCGGCAATCTGGCTCTCCGAATAACCGAGCGTGCGCAGCGCCGGGGGCACTGCCCGGTTGATGATCTTGAAGTAGCCGCCGCCGGCGAGCTTCTTGAATTTCACCAGCGCGAAATCGGGCTCGATGCCGGTCGTGTCGCAATCCATC
>DASZTU010000407.1:0-3738 GCA_035547975.1 Devosiaceae bacterium
CGTTCAAGGCCGCGCTCCAGGGGCTTTCACCCGCCGCCCGGACGGAGGTCTCGACGGCGCAGGACGCCTGGGTGAAGTTCGCCAACCGGGCCTGCACAGGCGATGCCCGGCCCGCGACAAAACCCTATGCCGAGGATGCCCTCGCCTGCCTCGGCGGGGTGTTTTCGGATCGGCTCGAGCAGCTCAGGAGCAGCCGGACGATCGGGGGCCTGCGGTTCTACTACATCGACCGGTATGCGGCCCTCAAGGACACCGAGTCCGGGGACGAATTCGCCAAGGTCGCGACCAAATCGGTCTCGACGCCGCGCATCGACGGGAACACTGACGAGGCGCAAGCTTTCAACCGCTTCATCGAAACGGAAACCCGCGACGAGGTCGACCCGGCCATGGCCGACGATCCGGCGGCCGACACGAGCGGCGAGGACGATGCCAATGCGATCACGGTCACCTATGTGAACCCCGCCCGCATCACCATGACGGTCAATACCTCGATGTACGGACACGGGGCGGCGCACGGAAACTATGCCGTCACTTACATCCACTACCTGCGCGGGGAGGGCCGCCGGCTCGAAGCCTCGGATATTTTCGAGGCCGAGGGCTGGGAGGCGCAGCTGCAGGAGCGGGCCCTCGCGGCGGTCAAGGCGCAGGAGGGCGAGAACCTGATGCTCGACGATCCGGGCTCGATCAACGACCTCGTGACCGATCCGGCGCGCTGGGATTTTTCCCGGGAGGGCCTCGTGCTGCAGTTCGAGCCCTACGAGATCGCCCCCTACGCGGCGGGCGCCCCGACCGTGACCATTCCCTGGTCCGAGCTCGAGGATCTCCTCGCGCCGGGGTACCGGGACGCGATCGGCTGAGGCTGAGTGTCCGCTCCGGCGCGCCGCCGGCCGACTTTTTGGCCCGGTCGCTACTGCGCCAGGAGATCCTGCCATTCCGGGTGGCGCCGGAACTGGAGCACCATGTAGGAGCAGAGCGGCACGATGCGGGTGCCCTCGGCGCGCGCGTCCTCGATCAGCCGGGTCGCGAGGCGCAGGGCGACGTCGCGTCCGCGATAGGCGGGCGGGGTGAAGGTGTGGTCGACCGCAATCACGTGATCGGCCGTCTTGCGGTAGGTCATCTCGGCTTCCGCGTCCGGGGCGAGGTGGATCACATAGCGCCCGCCACGAGCATTGTCCTCGCGCTCAACCGCCAGCGTGTCCTGGTTCATCGTCAATACTCCTTGGGTCGGCCTCAGGCGGCTCAGTGCGTCGCATCGCCCTTGCGAAGGCGCGCTTCCATGGTCTTGCCGTAGCTGCCGAGGAAGGGCGCGAAGAAGAGCAGGATGCGTTTGCGGAAGTGAAACAGAAGATAGAGCGCAACGAGGCCGATGGTACCCCAGACGATGACGAACTCGATGGAAAGGCCGATCGATTTCAACCAGTTGCTGAGCAGCAGGCCGGGCAGGATGTGCGCCGCCGCCCAGCAGAAGGCGGAGATCACGTTGATGACGAAGAAGCGATACCAGGGCATGCCGAGCATGCCCGCAACGCCCGGCACGATCGCCTTCACGCCGGGAATGAAGCGGCCGATGAAAACGCTCTTGCCGCCGTGGTGCTGGAAGAACAGCTCGCCCTGGGCGATCTGCGGCTTGTAGTTGCGGAACGGCCAGATTTCCCTGATCCGGTGTTCGAGCAGGCGGCCGAGCCAGTAGGACATGGTGTCGCCGATCACGGCGCCGACGACCGCCGCGAGATAAATCGGCCAGAAGGGCAGCCTCCCCACCGCCATGAGCGAGCCGGTGAGCAGCAGCACCGGGGTCGAGGGCACGAACAGCCCGAGGATGAACACGCATTCGCCGATCGACACGAGGAAGATGAAGAGCATCGACAGCCAGAAATTGTCCGTGATGCTCGTCAGGAAGATGTCGAGCCAGTCGGAGAATTGGCTGAAGATTTCCACGCTCTGCCTTCCTGCCTCGGTTTCGCACCGGGACGGGAAGGGGCTCCCATCCGCGTCGCTCAAGGTGCACAAATCGGCCGATTTGCCAAACGGCAAAGCCCCGGCCGCCTGCGGCGGGGCGCCGCTGCGCACGGACACATTCAGCAACATCGGGACATCCGCGCGATTTTGCAAGCGCCGATGGTGGTTTGCGGCCGCGCCCTGGTGTCGCCTTGCCGCGCCCGGGGGGCGCCAGCCTAGGGAATGAGGGAGAGCCCGTATCCCGCGGCGGCGCTCAGCACGACCACCAGCCAGGGCGGCAGGCGCAGCAGCGCCAGTGCCGCGAGCGCGAGGAGCGCCACCGCGAGGTCGCGGGGTTTTTCGACCGCGGCGACGAAGACGGGATCGTAGAGCGCGGCAATGAGCAGCCCCACCACGGCGGCATTGGCGGCATCGAGTCCCGAGCGCAGCCGGGCATTGCGGCGCAGCCGGGTCCAGAAGGGCAGGGCGCCGAGGACCAGCAGGAACGACGGCAGGTAGATGGCGCCGAGGGCGAGGAGGGCGCCCGGGAGACCGTTCGGCGGCCGGTCGAGTTCGGCGCCGGCAAAGGCTGCGAACGAGAACAGCGGCCCGGGCACGGCCTGGGCCGCGCCATAGCCGGCGAGAAAGGTATCGCGGGACAGAAAGTCGGGAACGAGTTGCGCCTGGAGCAGCGGCAGAACGAGATGCCCGCCGCCGAACACCAGCGCGCCGGCCCGGTAGAACTGGTCGGCGACGCGCAGCGCCGGATCGCCTGTCGCGGCGGCGAGCAGCGGCAAAACGATGAGGAGCGCAACGAAGAGGGCCAGCAGGAGCCGCGCGACCGCGCGGTTGCCGAGCCGGATTTCTTCTCCCGGCGGTGCTGCCGGCGCGGCGTCCTTGTGGCGCACTATTCCCCAGAGCCCGGCGAGGCCCAGCACCGCGATCTGCGCGAGGCTGTTGGGGATGAGGAGCACGGCGACCGCCGCGAGCACGGCTATGGCGCGCCGCGGCCGGTCCGGCGCGAGGTTCTTCGCCATGTTCCAGACCGCCAGCGCCACCACGGCGAGCGCCGCGATTTTGAGGCCGTGCAGGAGGCCCGAGCCGACCAGATCGTGGAATTGGCCGATGCCATAGGCAAAGGCGAGCAGCAGGACCACGGACGGCGCCGTAAAACCCACCCAGGCCGCGAGGGCGCCCGGATAGCCCGCCTGGCGGAAGCCGATGCCGATGCCGACCTGGCTCGAGGCCGGGCCGGGCAGGAACTGGCAGAGCGCGACGAGATCGGCGTACTCTGCCTCATCCAGCCATTTGCGGCGCTCGACGAAGGTTTGCCGGAAATAGCCGAGGTGGGCGACAGGGCCGCCAAAACTGGTCAGACCCAGCCGCAGGAACTCGAGTGCGACGTCCCGAAGGGCGCCGGGCCGTGGACGGGGGTGCTCTGCCGGCATCCCGGCTGCTTAGCGATCCCGCTGCTGGAGGACAAGGCCGTTGCCGTCGGGCCAAGCGAGACCGGGTTGACGCCGGACTGCGAGGTGGAGGGACCCCGCGCATCTCGGCGCGCATCCATCCCGCCCCGGTTGCGGGGTCCCGCCTCAGGGCCGCGCCATCCACTCGGCTGCCGCGCCCTGCACGACCCCGGCGCGATCCGCTGCCCCGATGGAGGGTCCTCGCGAGATCCGCTGCACCGGGTGCGACATCCTGGCGCGCCCGGCTCGCCGCCTTGACAACACCTCCCCCGAAGCGCACCTTGCTGACCGATCGGTCGGTCAGGATAGGCCGGAGGAAAAACCTATGGTCCGC
>DASZTU010000408.1:0-7560 GCA_035547975.1 Devosiaceae bacterium
GAAGCTCGTGAAGCCGGCGATGCCGCCCCAGAACGTGCCCCAGGGCTTTGACGCCGGCACCTGCTGCAGCTTCTTGCGGATGGGCAGCCACGCATCGAGCACGAAGAGCAGGCTCACCACGCCGACCGCGAGGCTGACAACGGCGCCGCTGACATGGGCCGAGAGGATCCAGCCGACGAGCGTCCCGGCGAGTGCGCCGGGCACGACGGTGGCATAGACGTTCCAGGCGACTTCGCGGCGATAGACCAGGATCGCGATGGCATCCATCAGGCAGAGGATCGGCAGCATCATGCCGGCCGCCTCGCGCGTCGGCATCACCAGCGAGAGAAGCGGGACGGCGACGGCGCCAAGCGCCGGGGCGAAGTTGGATTTGCTGAGGCCGACCGCAAACACGGCCAGAACGGCGACGATGATGAAGAGCGGGCTCGGCATGGGAAACGCGGGCGGGAGGGGCCTCTTCCCAAGCGCGCGGCCGGGCCGAAGTCAAGCGCGAGATTGGCTGGCCGGTCGCAATCCGCCTTCCGCGGCGCGGGCGTGGCACGAAGGATCGGGGGAGCGGCCGTTTGGCCCGCTCCGGCCCGGTATCAGGCGCTACTGGTCGGCGTCGGCCCGCTTGAGCGACTTCAGCTTGGCGAACACGGAATCGGCGTGAAGCTCTTCCTCGTGCTCGGTGCGACGATGGTCGTCCTCCTCCGGAATGCCGGCGTGGCCGCGCGCGGCGGCCGATGCCATGGCTTCCTCGGCGGTGAGGAGCATCGTCCCCTGCTCCACGTCCTCGGGGGCGGCAACCCCCTTGCTGGCGCGGGCGACTTCGAGATCGAGGTCGATCTGCGAGCAGAGACCGAGCGTCACGGGGTCCATGGCGGTGAGGTTGGCCGAGTTCCAGTGCGTGCCCTCGCGCACGGCCTCGATCGTCGACTTGGTGGTGCCGACGAGGCGCATGATCTGCGCGTCCTTGAGCTCGGGGTGGCTGCGCAGCAGCCATTTGATCGCGTTGGGCCGCTCGTTGCGCCGCGAAATCGGGGTGTAGCGGGGGCCTTTGCGCTTGGCCTGCGCCACGCGGACCTTGGGCTCGCTCAGCTTCATGCGATAATTGGGGTCGGCCTCGGCCTTGGCGATTTCCTCGCGGGTCAGCTGGCCATTCTGGATGGGGTTCACGCCCATGATGCCGCCGGCCACGTCGCCGTCGGCAATGCCTTGCACCTCGAGCGGGTGAAGACCCGCGAAGGCGGCAATCTGCTCGAAGCTCAGCGATGTATTGTCGACCAGCCAGACCGCCGTGGCCTTGGGCATGAGAAGGGGGGTGGCCATGATAAATCTCTCCTCTTCGGGCGCCCGGGGAACTCCGCGGTACGCTCCGCCTCTTGCGTCATGCTGAGGGGATACGGCCAATATAAGCAAGGACCGCGCCAATCGCAACCAGCGATTCCCTAGCGCAGCGACTCGCCGAAGGGCGTGAGCAGCACGATCTTGCCGAAGTGGTCCGGCTGCTCCATGGCGCGGTGGGCGGCAACCGCTTCGGCCAGCGGAAAATAGCGGATGCGGGGCGGCCCGATGCGCCCGTCGGCGAGTGCGGGCCAGACCTCACGCTCGAGGTTTTCGGCGATGGCGGCCTTCACCTCGGGCGGTTGCGGGCGCAGGGTCGAACCCAGTATGGCCAGGCGCTTGCCGACGATCAGCCCGGCGTTGATCTCGGCCCGACCGCCGGCGAGCGTTGCGAGCTGGAGGATGATCCCCTCAACCGCGGCCGCCTCGAGATTGTGGGCCATCGTCTCGCTGCCGACGATGTCGACGATCCGCTCGGCGCCGCGGCCGTCGGTCAGCTCGCGGGTGCGGGACACAAGATCCTCATGCCGGCGGTCGATCGTCGCGACCGCGCCGAGCGCCCTGGCGTAGGCGGCCTTCTCGGGCGAGGAGACGACGGCGATTGGTCGCGCACCTTGGAGGCGGGCGATGGAAATGGCGGCTCCGCCGATCCCGCCGGCCCCACCGTGCACCAGAACGTGCATGCCGGCCGAGAGCCCCGCCCGCATCACGAGCGTCTGCTCGATGGTGAAGAAGGTCTCGGGGAGGGCAGCCGCATCGGCGCCGCTCCAGCCCTCAGGCACCGGCAGCACCTGCCCTTCCGGCACCGCCACATATTCGGCATAGCCGCCGCCGTTGGTGAGCGCCACCACGGGCTGGCCGGGAGCGAAGCGCCGGGCGCCGTCGCCCAGGGCCGCGATCTCGCCGCCCACCTCGAGCCCGAGGATGGGCGAGGCCCCGGGGGGCGGATCGTAGCGCCCGCGCCGTTGCTGCAGGTCCGGCGCGTTGACGCCCGCGGCCGCCACCCGGATCAGGACTTCGCCGCGCCCCGGCGCCGGCAGCGGGCGGCGGGCGAGACGCAGCACTTCCGGTCCGCCGGGCTGCGGCACATCGACAAACTCCATTTCGGCGGGCAGGCTCATGTCGGCACTCCAGCGGGCGCCCTTGCCGGGCAGGGGCGAGGCGGGCATTCTTCGAGGGGAAACCCGGAGGCGAGAAGAATGGAGCCGGATGAACCGCGCCGCAAGCCGAGCGCGCACGAAGTCGGCATGATGCTCGACACGATGTCGATCGAAGAACTCGAGGAGCGCATCGCCTTGCTGGAGGGGGAGATCGCCCGCCTCAGGGCCGCGATCGAAGCCAAGCGGAAATCGCGCTCGGCGGCGGATTCGTTCTTCAAGCGCTAGCGTGGGGCGTCCACCGCTCGCCGCCGCCCGCGGTGACGGGTAGCGCCTGCCGAACACGTCATAGGGTTAAAAAATCGACTCTCGTTAACTTTCAATTAAGCTCTTCGCGTTAACGTCAGGGCTATCCAGTTTTCTGGATTTGCAGAGCGGTTTCTCCCTCTGTTTGACGCCTCCCTGTTAACTCTCGAGAGCCGTGTTCACGGCTCTTTTCTTTTGTGCGGCCGGCGGTTCGCGCGGGCGAACCGTTAAGGCTCGGGCAAGGGTTTTGCTGCTCAACCGGTGACGGCCGGCGCCGATTGGCGTAAGCTTTTGTGGGTGAGCGGTGTGAACGACAGCCAGAACAGTGCCGAGACGATTGCCATCGGGCCACGCATCGTGGCGTCCGGCGGCTTCGACACGCTCTACCGCGAGGGGATGGGGCTGATCGAGGAGGTCGCCGCCTATCTCGATGGCGCGGGACGCGAGGAGAGCCGCGGCCTGCCGCGCGAAGCTTCGTTCGCCTATGCAACCGAATCCATGCGCCTGACGACGCGGCTCATGCAGCTCGCCTCATGGCTGCTGCTGCAGCGCGCGGTCAACGAGGGTGAGATTTCCGCCGAGAGCGCCCGGCTCGAGAAGGAAAAGGTCAAGTTCTCCGCCACGCCCGAAAGCCGCGGTGGTCCGGGTTTCGACGGGCTCCCCGAAACGCTCAAGAGCTTCATCGGCCGCGGCGACCGCGTGTTCGACCGCGTGCTGCAGTTCGACCGGCTCGAGCGCGGCATTGCCGAGCCACCCGCGGTTACGGCGCAAAATGGCGTCGCCGACCAGCTGGCGCGGCTGCGTGCCGCCTTTGCGCAGCTGAGCCGGTAAGGGCAGGGGCTGGCTTTCCCGCCCCAGCGGATCGAATAAGCGTCCGGCTAAGAAAAAGGCCCGGGCGTGCCGGGCCTTTTCTCAAGCAAATCAGCGGTATCGGCTCAGTTGCCGAGAATGCCCTTAAACCGGTCCTTGAAGCGGGAAACGCGCCCGCCACGGTCCATCAGCTGGCCCTGGCCGCCGGTCCAGGCCGGGTGGGTCTTGGAATCGATGTCGAGCTGCAGCGTGTCGCCTTCCTTGCCCCAGGTGGAGCGGGTCTGGTAGGTCGAGCCGTCGGTCTGCGCCACGGTGATCATGTGGTAGTCGGGATGGATTTCTTTCTTCATGGGAGACCCCGAAATCAAACGGGCGCCGCAGCGCCCGGAATGTTCAGTCGCAAGATTGGCGGTTTCCATACAGAAGAAGGGGCCGGGAGGCAAGGGCCGGGCGTGGGATTCCCTACGCTCCCGGCCGGGTTGCCGGCCCGCGTGATCCCCCCTATTGGTGGGGCGCCTTGAGAACACCCCGCATCACGCGCGCCGGCCGCGGCGCCCCGGCCGGCCCGATCGCGCCGGCCAAGCCGACGAACTATGGGCTCAAGCCGCTGCGGCGGCTGGTGCCGTTCCTGTTGCGCTATCCCTGGCGCCTCGCCCTCATGGTCTTCTTCCTCCTCGTGGGCGCGCTCTCCACGCTGGCGCTGCCGGGCTTTGCCGGCAGCCTCATCGACAAGGGGTTTTCGCAGAAGAACCTCGACATGGTCTCGGCCTATGGCTGGGCGATCATCGGCGTCGCCGGGCTCATGGCGGTGGCCAATGCCATCCGCTTCTATTTCGTCTCGGTCCTCGGGGAACGCATCCTCACCGACATGCGGCGCGAGGTCTTCGACCACCTGCTGACGCTCGACTCGGTATTTTTCGACACGCACCGGGTGGGCGAGTTGACCTCCCGGCTCACGGGCGACGTCGCGACCATCCGTGGCGCGGTGGGCTGGACGCTTGCTTCCTCGCTGCGCGGCGTCGTGACCCTCATCGGCGCCGTGGTGCTGATGTTCATCACCAGCCCCTATCTCGCGCTCGCGGTGATCCTCGTCGCCCCGGCGATGACGATCCCGATGGTGGTGATCGGGCGGCGCCTGAGGCGCATGTCGCGCAAGGCGCAGGACGCGATCGCGGAAATGAGCGCCATGGCGACGGAGGCGCTCGGCGCCACCAAGACGATCAAGTCGTTCGCGCAGGAAGGGGTGCAGTCGGCGGCGTATGCGGCGCGGGCCGAGGAGAGCTACGCCGCCGAGAATACGCGGGTCATCGCGCGGGCGGTGCTCGCCGGCGTGATGACCTTCATGGCGACCGCCGGGCTCGTGATCCTCGTGTGGTGGGGGGCCAAGGCCGTGATCGACGGCGAGGTCACGGGCGGGCAGCTGGCGCAGTTCATGATCTATGCCCTCATGGCATCCAACGCGATCCAGTCGCTCTCGGAGACCGCGGGGTTCTTGCAGCAGGTGGCGGGGGCGACGGAGCGGATCGCCGAACTCCTCGACACGAGGCCGACGCTCAGGCAGCCGGCCGCGCCCAAACCGTTCCCCGAGCCGCCGCTCGGCGTGCTCGCCTTCGAGCACGTCGACTTCAGCTATGTGGCGCGGCCGGACGAACCGGTGCTGCACGATGTGAGCTTTGCCATCCGGGCAGGTGAGAAGGTTGCGCTGGTCGGGCCCTCAGGGGCAGGCAAATCGACGGTCTTCGCACTGGCGCAGCGCTTCTATGACGTCGATTCCGGCCGGGTCACGGTCGATGGGCTCGACGTGCGCGAGGTGGACCAGGCCGCCCTGCGGCGGCACTTCGCCTATGTCGAGCAGGAGCCGACGATCTTTGCCGGAACGATCGCCGACAACATCCGCTTCGGTAAGCCGGATGCGAGCATGGAGGAGATCGTCGCGGCGGCAAGGGCCGCGCTCGTCGACGACTACGTTTCGGAGCTCAAGCAGGGCTACGAGGCGATTGTGGGGGAGCGGGGCATCATGCTCTCGGGCGGGCAGAAGCAGCGGCTGGCGATCGCCCGCGCGCTGCTCAAGGATGCGCCGATCCTGCTGCTCGACGAGGCGACCTCGGCTCTCGACGCGACGAGCGAGCGGCTGGTGCAGATCGCGCTCGAACGGTTGATGCAGGGACGGACGACGCTCGTGATTGCGCACCGGCTCGCGACCATCCGCGACGCGGACCGCATCCTCGTCCTCGACCGCGGGCGGTTGATCGACGAGGGCACGCACGACCAGCTGGTGCAGAAGGGCGGGCGCTATGCGGAGCTCGCGAAGCTGCAGTTCCGCACCGATGCGCCGCTCGAAGCGGGCGCGGCCGAGTAAGTCGGCTCAGGGGCCGCCGAAGATCGCGCCGACCCCGCGTAGCGCCTGGAAGGCGAGGAACAGCATGATTGCAAATCCGACGACGGAAACCGCGATCATGCCCACGACCCAATAGAAGCCGACCTCCTCGACGTGCTCGAGTTCGGATCGTTCGTGGGGCTGCATGTCTTCCTCTGCCTTCATGCGACGCCATTTTCCGTGGGAAAGGGAGGGGTGCCTTGACACGTGTCAAAGCGCTCCAATGCGTCCGGTCATGAAGGGGAAATGAGAAGGCGGCCTGATGGTTTCAAGGCAGCCGAGCCCGTGGGGGCGGCAACGGCGCGAGAGGTGGCGCTCAGGCCCCGCCGCCCAGGACCGCGACGAGCCCCTGCATGGCGCCGACCATCATCCAGTTCATGCCGACGAGGAGCGTGAAGCCCCCGAGCACGACGCCGACGACGGTATAAAACCCCATCTCGCCGATCGCGGCCAGGTTCGGACGGTCGGCGGTCTCTTCCTCGTAGGTGATGTTGGTCATCTTCGCCTCGGTGGCTGGGCAATGACCATGGTTAATATTCGGTTGCCGCTGAATGCCCGCTGAACGCGGCGGTCAGGAACAGCCGGCGGGGCCTTGCAACTTGAAGCAAAGGCGATCCGAGTGCGGCGCCGGAGCGCAACCTAGCCGTCGGTCAGCCGGAACTCGATGCGGCGGTTCTTGGCGTAGGCCTGGGGCGTATCGGCGGTATCGATCGGCCGGTTGTCGCCGAAGCCGGCCGGCACCAGGCGCTTGGGATCGACGCCGTCGGCGATCAGGTATTTTGCGACCGAGATGGCGCGGGCCGCCGAGAGCTCCCAGTTGGAGGGGAATTCGGGGGTGGAGATCGGCCGCTTGTCGGTGTGTCCATCCACGCGCAGCACCCAGTTGATGTCCGGCGGAATTTCCGTCTCGAGCTGCTTGATGGCCGCGGCCAGCTGGTCGAGCGCCGGCTTTCCGGCCGGGGTCACGTCGGCGGAACCCGGATCGAACAGCACCTCGGACTGGAAGACGAAACGGTCGCCCACGACCTGGATGTCGGCGCGGCCTTCGAGGATCTGGCGCAGGCGCCCGAAGAAGTCGGAGCGGTAGCGCGACAGATCCTGCACGCGCTGGGCGAGCGCCAGGTTCAGCCGCCGGCCGAGATCGGCAATGGCGGTCTGCGACTGCTTGTCCTTCGATTCCGAGGCGTCGAGGGCCGATTCCAGCGCTGCGATCTGCGTGCGCAGCGCCGCCAGCTGCTGGTTGAGCAGCGCGACCTGGGCATTGGCCTGGTCCGAGAGCTGCTTTTCGCTGCCGAGCTGCGCGTTGAGGCTCGCAATCTGGGCGTCCTTGTCGCCCTGGCCGCTGCCAATGGCGGCAAGCTGGGCGGTGAGCTTGTCCTTGTCGGCGGTGGTCGAGGCGAGCGTCGCCTGCAGCGTCGTCAGCTGGTTCTGGAGGTCAGAGGAGTTTGAGCGCTCCATCTGCAGCATGTTGGTCAGCTCGGCGATCTGCGAGTTGAGCTTGGTGAGCGCCGTGTCCTTGCCCTTGATCTGCTGGCCAAGGAAGAACTGCGCCAGCATGAACAGCGACAGGAGGAAGATGATGACGAGCAGCAGGCTCGAGAGCGCGTCGACGAAACCCGGCCAGTAGTTGGTGACCTGTCCGCG
>DASZTU010000409.1:0-3448 GCA_035547975.1 Devosiaceae bacterium
AGGGCGAGGTCCGGCCTACGGCCCCTCGATCCTCCGCTCCCTGCGTCCGCGCTCTCCACCAGGCTTCGCCTGGTTCCCCTCCCCCGTGAACGGGGGAGGACACCGCCGGGGCCTTGGCCCTCATGGTTCGACAAGCTCACCATGAGGGGGTGGGGTACGCCCTTGCGCCGCCCGCTACCGCCGGCCCATGGTGCTTTCGCGGATGACGAGCTCGGGGTCGATCAGGGTCGCGCGCGGCTCGGGCAGCTGGTCGCCGGCCGAGATCAGCCGCATCAGCCGGTCGACGGCGAGCCGGCTCACCACCTCGACCGCATAGTTCACCGAGGACAGGGGCACCGCCGCGTACTCGGCGAAATCGATGTTGTCGCAGCCCATGATCGCGACGTCGTCGGGCACGGCGAGGCCGTGGCGCTGGCACCAGCGCAGGGCGCCGATGGCGAGCGAATCGGTCACGGCGAAGACGGCGGTCGGGCGGTTCGGGGCGTTCATCATCGGGTCCATCGCCCAGTAGCCGCCCATCAGCGAGTTTTCGCTCGGCTCCACCTGGAGCGCGGGGTCGGCCGCGATGCCGCTTTCCCGGAGCGCCATGTGGTAGCCGTCGATCTTGTCGGTGTTGCCGCGCATGGTGCCGCCGTCGATGATGCCGATGCGGCGATGGCCGGTCTCGATGAGGTGGCGGGTGGCCTTGAAGGCGCCCCGCTTGTCGTCGACGCACACCGCATCGAGCGTCCCGTCGGGGTCGCCGGTCAGCATCACGACGGGAATGTTGGCGCGCCGGAGCGGGCGGATGTGCTCGAGGCGGCGGGGCGAGGTCGGGTAGATCAGGATGCCGTCGACCTGGCGGGAGCGGAAGAGCTCGACCGCCCGCACCTCATCGGCGTGGTTGTTGTTGGAGGTGGCAAAGAGGGTGCCATAGCCGCGCTCGGCGAGCGCCAGCTCGATCGCCTGCGCCGTTTCGGTCAGGATCGGGTTGGTGATCTCGGTCAAGACGAGGCCGATGGTCATCGTCGAGCGGGAGACCAGCGACTTGGCGATGTGATTGGGGAGGTAGTTGAGCTCCTCGGCCGCCGAGCGGATGAGATTGCGCGTCTCGGGGGGAATGCGCGGGCTGTCGCGCAGCGCGAGCGACACGGTGTTGGTCGAAAACCCGGTCTTGTCCGCGATGTCCTTCAGACGCACGACTGCCTTGGCCAAGGCTTCCACCCATTGCCGCCCTCGGGCGCCGTTCCACCGTCAGGGCCGAATGCTCTCCCCGGACGCGGCGTGCTGCCGCGGTTTCACCTTTGCCGCTTCCCCGCCGCGGCCGCAAGCGCATATCCGGCGCGCGCGGCGGCGGGGGCGCGTGAGACGGCAGCGGGCGTCATCGCGCCCTAGACCAGCGCTTCGCCGCGCAACCGCCTGATCGCCTGGTACTGGATGCTGTCCGGCGCCATTTCCATCAGCTCGATGCGGTTGCCGTCGGGGTCTTCCAGCCAGGCCTGCCGGTTGCCGTCGACGGCGGTCTTGAGCGGCAAAAGCAGCTCGAGCCCGGCCTTTTCGATCTGCCTCAGGACCGGTTCGATGTCGTCGACGGTGAGGCAGACATGGTTGAGGCCGTTGGCGTTCCAGCCCGGCGCGCGGTCGTTCTCGGCGCCCGGAAAAACCTCGAGATACTGCTCGTCGGTGATGCGCAGGTAGACGAGCCAGGTGCTGCCGTCGTCGTTGTGGAGGCGCATCATCTCGGGGAAGCCGAGCTTGTTGATGTAGTAGTCGAGCGAGCGGTCGAGGTCGGTGACCTTGATGGCCACATGGCCGATGCCCGTGATGCCCTTCATGCTGACCTCCCGGCGGGATTGCATCGCCCCGCGAACTGTTTTGCGCTCCGGCCTGCCGCGGCTGGCCGAAATGCGCCACTGCCCCGTTTTCAGCCTGTAGGAACGTTAATATTGGCTAGCTTACGCCGATGTGGCCGCGTGTCAACATGTCGTGATCGGGGTCCGGCCTGGGTGAGCGGGGGCACAACGGCAGCATTTCTGCCCTTTTTCGCGACGTCCGCCCGGGTTAAGCTCAAATGAGGGTGGAATGGCGGGCGCGTTTTCGACCCGGACCTGCATTTTCGGTGTTGACGTGCGGCTCGGGCTGATCATAGTTTAACGATAATATGACCCGTTAAGGGCACCAGTGGCGGCCGGCGCGTGGCAGCGGCGCGGAGGGAGAGCAATGGCAGTTCGGTGGAGCCGATGGTCGCCGCAGATCGCGCTCACGCCCGCCGTGGCGGTGACCGCGGTGGCGTTCGCCGGCTCGATCGGCTGGACCATCTGGATGTCCCTGACGCGCAGCCGGCGCTTTGCCGACTACACCATCAACTGGGACGAGTGGGCGCGCCAGTATAGCCGCCTCCTCAAGGACGACATCTTCATCACCGCGCTCAAGAACATGGTGATCCTGGGCGTCGGGAGCCTCCTCGCCATCGTCTTCGGCTTCATCCTCGCGGCCATGATCGACCGCGAAAAGCGGGGCGAAGGCATTTTCCGCACCGTCTTCCTCTATCCCCTCGCCGTGTCGCTGATCGTGACGGGCCTCGCCTGGCGATGGCTCTTCAACCCCGCCATGGGGGTGCAGAAATTCTTCGCCGATATCGGCCTCCCCTGGATCCACTTCGACTGGCTGAACTACCCGCAGACGGCGATGTACGGCATCATCCTCGGGACGGTCTGGCAGGGCTCGGGCTTCTACATGGCCCTGATGCTCTCGGGGCTCAAAAGCATCAACTCGGAGATCTGGAGCGCGGCCAAGCTCGACGGCGTGAGCTTCTGGCGGCTCTACATCGAGATCATCATCCCGATGATGAAGTTCACCTTCCTGACCTGCGCGATCCTGCTCTCGCTCGGCGTCGTCAAGGCCTATGACATGGTCTATGCCATGACCAATGGCGGGCCGGGCCAGTCGACATGGGTGCCCGCCTACTACACGATCGACGCCTACTGGCAGAAGCAGAACCTCGGCCTCGCCTCGGCCGCCGCCGTCGTCATGCTGCTCATCACCGTCGCGATCTTTCTGCCGCTGGTGCTGCTGACCGGCTGGCAGCAGCGGCGCCAGGAGGCGCGGGTGCAATGACCACCTTCGCCGATACCGCCCTCAGCCAGAGCCTCGACGAGCCGGTCGCCTATCCGGCCAAGCGCAAGCGCATCAGGGGATCGTCGATCGCGATCCTGGTGTTCCTCACCATCTGCGCGCTGTTCTTCTGCGTGCCGCTCTATGTGATCGTCGTCACCTCGCTCAAGTCGATGGACCAGATCCGGCAGGGGGACATCTTCTCGCTGCCCTGGAGCATCAGCTTCGATGCCTGGTGGACGGCCTGGGACAAGTCCTGCTCGGGCACGCTCTGCCAGGGCGTCAAGGTCGGCTTCTTCAACTCGCTCGAGATCCTGTTCCCGAGCCTCATCCTCTCGATCGGCCTCTCGTGCGT
>DASZTU010000410.1:0-11696 GCA_035547975.1 Devosiaceae bacterium
GCATCGAGATAGCCGTAGACGTCGTTGCCCTTGAACTTCTGGCTCTTGAGGAACTTCGTGACGGCCTGCACCTGCTGCCAGGTAACCGGCACGCCCCACTTGTCGAGGCCCTTCTTGTCTTCGCCATAGGCGTCCCAGGCCTTGGCCAGGTCGGGGTCCGAGAAGACGTCGGTGCGGTAGTTGAAATTGTGCGTGTCGCCGTCGACGGTCACGCGATAGCGCTTGCCGTCCCAGGTGCCGACCGGGGGCTTGAGGTAATTCACCAGGTCGTCGACGTCGATCTGCTCCTCGACCCACTTCGGCATCTCCGAGGTGAGCCCCTTGCCGCAGACGTCGCCCTCGAAGGGAGCGCCCATCTCGATCACGTCGAAGTCGACGGTCTTGGTGGCGATCGATTGCTGCAGGCGGGCGTTGTAGTCGGCCTGCGCCAGGTCGATCCAGGAGAACTTGGCCCCGGTATAGTCTTCCCACGCCTTGAGGAAGCCACGGTAGAGCACGTTGTGGAGGTTCTGGTTGTTGAGCCCCATGAAGGTCAGCTCGACACCCTTGAACTCGCCCTCCTGGACGTTCTTCTTGGTGGCGCCGAGGCAGAGCTCGCCCACCTTCTGGAAATCGGCGTCCGTCGGCTGGCCCTTGCCGACGCCCGGCACCGCCAGGATCTGCTTGCGCAGCGCCTTTTCGTCATCGCTGATCGGCTGGGCGTCCGCGAGGGCGCGCAGCGGTGTGCCGGCCATGGCGGCACCGGCCGCAAGCGCCGCGCCGCCCTGCAGCAGGCGCCGGCGATTCATGCGCATAAAGTATTCGTATTGTGCGACTCTCATCGCGTTCCTCCCGGTTAAAGGTCTCCCTGCCCGCGCGGCGATCGTGCGCGCCCCGCCAGGTTTCGAGCATCGACGGTGGAGGATAGCGTACGCCGCTACCGGGCACCGTCGGCACACTCGCCCTGATTCTTGGACGCGCTCCCGATCAATTGACGAAGGCGCAGGGATGGTAGGGAGCAACCGCGCGGCAAGTCAATAACTTACCGGTGAAGAGCCTGTTCAGCGACAAAGGGCGCTCATGTGAGCGTTATTCTTCGGGCGGAATGACACCCTTCTTGAAAACGAAACACCCATAGAAGCGGCGCTCGCCGGTCTGGATCACGCAGTAGGCCTTTTTCGCAAGCTCGTAGAAGGCAAAGCGTTCGATCGAGCCCATTGGCAGCGACTTGCCTTCCGCGGCGTCGATCTCGCGCTGCACTTCGGCCTGCACAGGCGGCAGTTCGTCGGGCTTGCCGACGATTTCCATCCGCAGCGCGGGGTGTTCGACAAAGCTGTCGAGCGGCAGGACGGAGAGGATCGCCTTGGCGGCCCGCGGCGCCGTGACGTTGTCCAGCCGAAGCAGGGTGCCGATGGTCGTCTGCCGCGCCACCGAGTCGGCGGGAAAATTGGTGTCGCAGATGATGAGGTCATCCCCGTGCCCCATGGCACGCAAGGCGCCGAGCACCTCGGCATTGAGAATGGGGTCGATCCCTTTGAGCATGCTTGTTTCTCCTCCGCCGACGCTGGCGGCCTGTCCGAACGGTGGCTACTCTAGTCGGAGATTTTTCCGGCGCCAGAGGAGGATGGTGTTTTGCGCTACGAGATGATGCTGCCGCACCAGGTCCGCCGTGCCATCGAAGAGAACTGGCCGGTCGCCCTGCCCGTCGGCGTGCTCGAATATCACGGCGAGCACCTGGCGCTCGGCATGGATACCCTCGCCGTGACCAAGGCGCTCGAGGCGATCGAGGCCGAAGGCGATCTCGTGATCCTGCCGGCGTTCTACTATGGCGCGGCGAGCCACGCCGTCGAACCGCCGGAGAGCATGGGCTCGCTTCACGTCCCGGCCGACCGCATCCTGCCGCTGGCGCAGGAACTCTTCACGGGACTGTTGCGGGTCGGCTTCCGCAACATTCATTTCTTCATCCACCACCAGACGGAGAATTTTGCCGCCGGCATGCCGACCGACCTCGCGTTCAAGCTCGCGGCGCGGCAGGCGATCTTCGCCTTTCTCGAAAAGACCCGGGGCGAGGGCTGGTGGGGCAACGAGGAGATGGCCAGCTACTACGCCGCCCAGGCGCAGCAGGCAGACCCCTTCAACTGGATCAAGGGCCATCCGCTGCTCACGGCGGAAGCCATCCGCGAATATCCCTTCGACCACGCCGGAGAGGGCGAGACGTCGTTGATGCTCGCCTTTTGTCCCGAAGCGGTCGACCTGGCGCGCCTCGACGAGCGGCGCTGGTACACGCGGACCGCCCGGCAGGCCTCGGCGGAGCTTGGCGCCAAGGGGCGGGCGCTGATTTTGGCGCACCTCAGGCAGGTGCTCTGGCCTGGCGCGGGCTCACCCGCATCCTGAGGCCGATATCGGGCTGGACGGTGATTTTCTGGACCGGCATGGGAGGGCGGGAGCCGACATAGTCGAAGCGCAGGTGCCGCATGAGCGAAGCCAGCGCGATCACGCCTTCTTGCATGGCAAAGCTCTGGCCGATGCAGACGCGGGGACCCACCCCGAACGGCAGGTACTGATAGCGGTCGATGCTCTCGCGATTTTCGGGAAGGAAGCGCGCCGGAACGAATGCCAGCGGGTCCTGCCAGAGCCGCTCGTGACGGTGGACGATCCAGGGCAGGATCAGCAACGACGCGCCGGCCGGCACCTCGATGTCGCCGAAGCGGTCCGCCGCAATGGCGGAGCGGTTGAGCGAGGGCGCCGGCGGATAGAGGCGCATCGCCTCCTCGAAGGCGGCGCGGGTGTGGACGAGCTCGGTCGGCCAGGTTTTCGGGTCATCGAGAGCGTCGAGCAGGGCATCGAGCTCGGCCTCGACCTTGTCCCGCTCCGCCGGCGCCTGGCTGAGCAGGTAGAGTGCCCAGCCGAGCGCACGCGCCGTCGTCTCATGGCCGGCGCCGATGAAGGTGATGATGTTGTCTTCGATCTCCGAGGGCGAGAGATCCCCAGCCCCGAGCAGCAGGGTCAAGAGATCATGCGGCGCGGCATCCGGATCGCGGGCGATCACGGCGCGGCGCCTTTCGGCCGTATCGGCAATGAGCCGGCGGAAATAAGCCTCGGTACGCCGGCCGAGGATGCGGGTCAGCCGTGGCACGAAGGCCGGCAGGTCGAGGATGTCGAAGGGATCGGGCCGGCCCATGGCATCGAGGAACTTTGCCGTCGAGCGGGCAAATTCCACCGGATCGCCCGCAATGTCGCCGGTAAACAGGGTCGCCTGGAGAATATCGTAGGTGAGGAGCGTCATCTCGAAGGCGATGTCGCGCTCGGCCGGGCCGCGCCGCAGCGCTTCGGCGAAGCGGCTCGCGCGATCGCGCATGATCGGGGCAAAGCCCTCGATGTTGCGCGGCGCGAAAATGGGCGCCATGGCACGGCGCGTCCGCCGCCACAGTTCCCCCTCGGCGGTCAGCAGGCCATCGCGAAGGATGGGCCTCAGAACCCGCTGGCGAAGGGGCTGCATGGCGTAGTTGCGGGCGTTCTCCACCATAAAGTAGCGGATCGCCGCCGGGTCGCTCACGATGATGGTTGGATTGCCGAGCCATCTTGCGCTGATGAAGGGCTCGCGGTACGCGCGCTGGCCCCAGATTTCGAGCGGGTTGCGCGACGCGGTCAGCACGAACTGCACCGAGTTCAGCGGCTTGGCGTGCGGTTTTGGGACGGGCGGGCAGAACGGCGCGGCGGCGGCATCCATGGGAAGCTCCTCGACGGACCAATGTAGGGCGCGCCGATCGCGGTTGCGAGGTGCTGGCCCGCCTCGAAAGCGCCTCATCGCCGGCGCCCGGTTATTCACAGGGAAACGAGGCGACCGCGGAGCCAAACGGCCGGTTCTAACGTTTGGTTGACCGAGCTTCGCAACAAGGCCGTTGCGCCACAACGGGTTGGCGTTCAGCACCGCCGAGGGAAGCGCTTGGTCATCTCAGTGCGGCATAGTAGGGTCCGCCCAAGGTAGTAGAGGCGTAATGCCAGGCGTGACGACACAGATCGGCAAGCGGAATTGGTGGTTGCCGGGGAGGCGGTTCTCCGTCGCCGAGCTCGTCGCCGACGGCATCGTGCATGGGGTCGGCATTGTCGCGGGCCTCGCCGCCGGCGCGCTGGTTCTCGCGCTCGCGCTGCTCAAGACCGCCCCCGCCGAAGCCCCTGCCCTGGCGATCTATCTCGTATCGCTCCTCGCCGTGCTTTCGGTTTCGATGGCCTACAATCTCTGGCCGATTTCGCCGATCAAGAACCTTCTGGCGCGCTTCGACCAGGCCGCGATTTTCCTTTTCATTGCCGGCACCTACACGCCCTTCCTCGCCATCATGGGGGGCACCGCGACGGGCAATCTCATGATGGTGCTCGTCTGGGGGGCCTCCCTCGTCGGCATCGCGCTCAAGCTCATCGTGCCCGAGCGGTTCGGGCGCCTCGCCCTCCTGCTCTATCTCGGGATCGGCTGGAGCGGCATCCTGGTCTTTCAGCAGTTGGCGGCTAGCCTGCCGGCCGTGACGATCTATCTCCTCGTTGCCGGGGGCATCGTCTACTCGCTCGGGATCGTCTTCCACCTCTGGGAAAAGCTGCGATTCCAGACGGCGCTCTGGCACGGTTCCGTGGTGATCGCCGCCATGCTGCACCTCGCCGCCATCGCCGATTGCCTGGTGATCAGCCGGCTCTGACGCTCCTACGATGACCGGGCCCCAGCGTCACTTCTGCCTTTGGGGGAGAGGTGAGATGCGGCGCGGCTTTTGCCCGCCAAACCAAAGCCCCAGTCAGCAGCGCGGGCTGCCGGGAAACTCAGCCCGCGAGCGTCGGGCTGTAGCTTGCATAGGCCGCGGCGGCCGCGGCAACGATGTAGAGCGGCGTCATCACCAGCCTCTCCCGCGAGGAGGCCGAGCGCAGGGCGCCGCCGAGTTGCAGGACCAGAAACAACACCACGCACCAGACCGGGATGGTCATGCTCCGGGCATCATCCGCCCAGATCCACCCGCCCCGGATCAGCACCACCACGGCCATGCCGATGATGAGGGCCGAGAGCAGGGCGCTCCCCGTGCGGAGCCGCTGCGACAGCTGGCCTTCGGCCTGGCCGCCCCAAGCCAGCGCCCCAAACGGCGCCCCGAGCGCCAGGGCGAGGTGGAAGAGCGCAAGGATAGCGAGCAGGAGGGCCGCGAGGAGCGCGGCTTGCGGCTGGGTCACGGGGCCGGGGTCACGCGCGACTGCTGCATCTTGTCGCCGACCCTGAGGCCGATTTCGGCGGCGCGGCCGCCCGCGATCTCGAGCACGAACCGCACCGGGCTGCCCGAGGGAATGGGGGTTTCGTCCATCGGTATCGCATCGGCATGGATGCTCCTCACCGTTCCGTCCGCGGCCATGAAAACCATGTCGAGCGGGATATAGGTGTTCTCCATCCAGAAGGCGACGGGTTGTTCGGTGTGAAAATCGAACAGCATGCCGGCGTCCGGCGCGAGCGAGCGGCGATTCATCAGGCCGATTTCGCGGTCGCGTTCGGTTTCGGCTATTTCGAGCCGGAAGCTGAAGGTCCCCTTGCTGGTGTGAAAGACCGCCGGCCCGTCGGCCGCGTGAGCCGGAGCCACGGGTGGGGCCAGCGCCATGAGGATCACGAGGGGCGCCAGCAGCCACCCCGGGTGCCGCCGCCGGCGGGTGCTAATCGTGAGGTCGGTCATCGTCTTTCGATCCGGACGGCATCGGGGGCACGCGAGTCAAGCTGCCACCCCACACCAGGGCGCCGCCGCCCCGGCGTTCACGGCCTCAGTGTGACGAAGGCGCCTCGCCCCAGCCGTCGGGGCGGATTTCGGCGACCATCAGACCCTTCGGTCCCTGCCCGTAGCGCACCAGCACATGCTGACCCGGCCGGAGCTCGGTAATGCCGAAGCGCCGCAGCGTTTCCATGTGCACGAAGACGTCGGGCGAGCCCTCCCCGGCGGAGAGAAAGCCGAAGCCGCGGATGCGATTGAACCATTTGACTTCGAGCCGCTCGAGCTTCGAACTCGGCTCGACGGTCACGTGTGTGCGCGGCGGCGGCATCTGCGCCGGATGGCGGGCCGTCGATTCGTCCATCGAGAGGATGCGGAACGCCTGAAGCCCGCCCGGGCGATTGAGCGCCTCGACCACGACGCGCGCGCCTTCGTAGGCGGTCTGGTAGCCGTCACGGCGAAGGCAGGTCACGTGCAGCAGCACGTCCGGACGCCCATCGTCAGGAACGATGAACCCGAATCCCTTCGCCACATCGAACCACTTGATCGAACCGACGATCTCGATCACGTCGAGATTGTGCTCGAGCGCCGTATCTTTTCGATCCTCTCGCCCGGTTCCGATGCCGTCGATGGACTGTCCCCCAGACGCGTCCCCTTCGGCCGAGAATTTGGCCCCCATGCAGATGCCTCTTCGCACCGCCCCGCCGCACGCGAGGTACTCCACTAGAAAGCCACACTTTGGCCGATTCACCGCCAAAAGTTAAGAAGCGGTTGCGAATTGTTTTCGGCTTTTGCCCTGCTTTCGACACCGGTCTTTTGGGCTTGCGTCAGTGAGCCGCAGGGCGCTACGTGCCGCCGACCCATACCGGAGGAGTGCTCATGAAGTATCTGCACACCATGGTCCGCGTCTCCGACGTCGACCAGAGCCTGAGATTTTATTGCGAGGGTCTCGGCTTCAAGGAGATCCGGCGCACGGACAACGAAAAGGGCCGCTATACGCTGATTTTCCTTTCGCCCTCGGGCAGGGAGGAAGCCGGGACGATCGAGCTGACGTTCAACTGGGACCCCGAAACCTATACGGGCGGCCGCAATTTCGGGCACCTCGCGATCGGGGTCGCCAATATCTACGAGACCTGCAAGCACCTCCAGGACATGGGCGTGACGATCAACCGGCCGCCGCGCGACGGCAACATGGCGTTCGTGCGTTCCCCCGACAACATTTCGGTGGAAATCCTGCAGGACGGGCCCGCCTTGCCGCCCGCCGAACCCTGGAAATCGATGCCGAATACCGGCGTCTGGTGAGGCGGCGTTTCGTTAACCAAGAGGCTTAAGGGCCGGTTAGCGAAACCTCGCCAATTTCGAGCCATCGACATCGCGGCCGCGCACGAGGCGCGGCCCGGCATTCGGATGGCTCCATGAAAATCGCAGCATTTGGCGCGGCCGCCCTGCTCTGCCTTTCCCTCGGCGGCTGCCTGCCCATGGCGATGTTCGCCCAGGGCAACTATGGCTACCGCACCAATTTCGGCACCTATGTCGCCTCGCGCGAGGTCAACGCCTTCTGCCTCACGCCGAAGCTGCGTTTCGCCATCTGGAACTTCGAGGGACAGTTCGGGCGCAAGATCGTCCTCAACTCGGGGTATCGCGACTGGGCGCACAATGCCGCCGCGGGCGGCAAGGAACGCTCGTTCCACATGCGGTGCATGGCGGCCGACTTCTTCATCCCGGGCGTGCCCAAGGATCGGCTGATCGCCTACGCCAAAAGCCTCGATCTCGTCGGGGGGCTCGGCTGCTATCCCGGACAGAACTTCATCCACATCGACGTCCGCGACCGCCCACGTGGCACCGCCGGTCCCGTGCTGTTCTCGGGTTGCTAGACGGCCGGCGGCTCCCCAAATATCAGCTTGCCTTGCCCGGGGCACGCCACTATAGGGTCGCCCCACGCGACGCGCCCATCGTCTATCGGTTAGGACGGCACCCTTTCACGGTGCAGAGAGGGGTTCGATTCCCCTTGGGCGTACCAGCGTTGCAATCGGTTGTGCCGGACGTTGACGCGACCGGCGGAACGAAGGATACAGAAGGCGCCGCGCCCATCGTCTAGCGGTCAGGACACAGCCCTCTCACGGCTGGAACAGGGGTTCGATTCCCCTTGGGCGCGCCATTCTCCCCGATTTCCCCGCTGAAGTGATGGCAAACAGCGTACGGCGCGATGCCTTGCGGGGCGATCGACCATCCCCGATACTGCGCCCGCGGCGTGAGGGCCGCTTCTGGGGCCTGGCATGATCCCGCGCATTCTGTCGCAGACGTGGAAATCGGCGAACCTGCCGCCGGCCGCAGAGGTCCTGCGGCAAGGCTGGCGGGCCAGAAATCCCGAGCTCGACTATCGGTTCTATGACGACGATGGTTGCCGGCAGGTCGTCGCCGACGCTTTCCCGGACCGGCTCGCCGAGTACGACGCGCTGACGCTGCCCATCCTCAAGGCCGACGTCTTCCGGTATGCCGTGGTCTATCGCGACGGCGGTATTTACGCCGACATCGACATGGAGTGCCTCAAGCCGGTCGGCCGCCTCCTCGAAAGGACCGGCTGCCTTCTTTCGGTCGAAGCGAAACTCACGGCGAGGCGCCAGGCAGAACTCGGCTATCGCGAGCCGCTCCAGGTCGCCAACTGCATCTTCGCGGCCGAGCCGGGTCATCCGCTGATGCGCCGGGCCTTCGAGCGCTCGCTCGAGTTGTTTGCCCGCCACCCGGCGGGCCAGCCGATTTCGGTGGAAGACATCAGCGGGCCGCGCATGCTGACGCGTCTCCTCGCCGCCGAACGCTTCGACGGCCTGACGATCCTGCCGCAGGTGGTGCTGATGGCGCCGCTCGACTATCCCAATATCTGGCCGATCAATG
Organism: Devosiaceae bacterium; assembly: GCA_035547975.1. Taxonomy (GTDB): domain Bacteria; phylum Pseudomonadota; class Alphaproteobacteria; order Rhizobiales; family Devosiaceae; genus DASZTU01. The sequence continues at coordinate 8,595 of DASZTU010000410.1, forward strand.
CCTATATGCACGCCCGTCACCGGACGTTCGGCACGTGGAAGGCGCGCGAGGGCGGGCCTTCGTTCGCCCGCCGCATGATCGAGCGCAACCGCCTGCCGAATCCCCTGCCCCCGGGTCTCGGCCGGCTCCTTTCGACGGGCTCGTGAATGGCGGGAGAGCTGCCACCGCGGAAGCCCAGCGCCGGCTGGCAGGTGGTGCGGCGCAACGCCGGACGCACCGCGGCGCGGTTCCGCAACGTCCGGCTCGACCGCATCGTCGGTCTCTACGCGCGGGCGGCGACGATCGGCTGGCGCCGCCCGGTGGCGCGAATTCCTCAACCCCGGCCCGAACGGGTCGTGGTGTCGCTGTCGACGATTCCCTCGCGGGTCGACCACTTGCGGAGCGTGCTGCACAGCCTGCTCGACCAGTCCGTGCCGGCCGACCGCATCATTCTCTCCCTCCCCGCCCATTCGGCACGCGAGAACAGGCCCTACCCGCCCCGTTCCGCCCTGCGCCTGCCGCCGGGTGTCGACGTGCTCGACTGCCCCGACCTCGGGCCCGCGACGAAACTGCTGCCGGCGCGCGCCGCGGAGCCCGGCGCGGCGCTCATCGTGGTCGACGACGACGTCATCTATCCGCCCCGCTTCATCGAGACGCTGCTCATGGCGCACCGGAAGCTGCCGGGTGCCGCTCTCGCCTATCGGGGCGTGCGCCTCGCGCCGGACCGCGCCTTTCCCGACCTCGAGCATGATTTCGCGACCGCAGTCCGGGAGCCGCTGCCCGTCGACATCCTCTTCGGCACCTGGGGTTATCTCCTCCCGCCGGGCGCGCTGACCGACGCAACGGGCGAAGCGCCGAGCGGCGAGTTGCGCTGGGTGGACGATGTGTGGGTCTCGGGCCAGCTGGCGCGCCGGGGCATCCGCCGCTTCGTCGTTGCCGCCGATGAAATCCCCATCGAATCGATGAACGCCGCCCGCCGCTCACTCGCCGGGGGACCGAACAGGTCCGGCAGCAACGATGCACGCGCCATCGCGGCCTTCGCCTCGGACTGGTGAGGCCATCGGTGGCGAACGCTCGGGCTCGCTTGCGAAGCCCAGGCTTTGCGCCTAAGAGCGAGGCATTCCTCCGCAACAACGCTCACGCCGACGATTGAATCCGCAAACGCCAGCCGGCGCCGCGCAACCGCCAGCAACGACACGGGGCCCCCGGATCTGGGTCGAAGTCGATGACCTCGTCCGCTATCTCGAATCGGTTGCCGTTCCGTCGGCCGGGATCGCCCGCGTCCAGATGGAGACGCTGCCCCGGCTGTTGTCGGCCTACCCGGACAAGGTCGGCATCTGTCGCGTCGGCGCCAGCGCTGAGGATGTGCGCGTCATTGCGCCCGATGAGTTGCTCGCCCTCTTTGCGAAAGCCACATCCGCCCGGACGGAAGGCGATATTTCGGCGCCGGCGCGCCTCTTTCGCGCCACGGGCCGCTACGTCGAGGCGCGGCTGAGGGCCATTCACGACCGCCTCGTCGCCGGGCCCGCGGCACGCCGGCGCTTCTTCGACAGCGTGCAGCCCGGGGACATCATTCTCGCCCTCGGCGGAAGCTGGACCCACACCCGGTTCGGGCAGTCACTGCGGACGCTGAAGGCCCGCTACGGGGTGCGCTTTGCGATCCTCATCCACGACGTCCTGCCGATTTCCCATCCGCAATTCGTTGCTGCCAAGCACACGCCCAATTTCGAGCGCTGGCTCGACGACATGCGCGCGACCTGGGACTTCGTGCTGACGCCGTCGCAGGCCTCGGCTGATCTCCTCACCGCGCACCTGCTCAAGATCGGTGCCCCCGTCCCGCCCATCCGTCCGATTCCCTTCGGGTTCGGGTTCAGCAACGCCGCCGATCCGGCGGAGAGCCCGATCGAGACAGAGCCTTACGTCCTCTTCGTTTCGACCTTCGACATCCGCAAGAACCATGCCCTTGCCTACCGCATCTGGGAACGCCTGATCGCTGCCCATGGCGCGGACGCCGTTCCCAATCTCGTCTTTGCCGGCGGCAAGGGCTGGGGCATGCACCAGTTCTGGCACGACATGCACGCCTCCAATGGCCTCAACGGCAAGATACGGGTGTTCACCAACCTGACCGACGCCGAGATTGCCCGCGGCTACGAGGACTGCAAGTTCTCGATCTTCCCGAGCTTTTGCGAAGGCTGGGGCCTGCCGGTCTCGGAAAGCCTGTCGCATGGCAAGCTCTGCGTCGCCTCGAACGCGACCTCGATCCCCGAGATTGGCGGGGAGGCGGTCGACTATTTCGACCCCTACAACGAGGATGAAGCCTACGCCGCCGTCGAGCGCGCGCTGTTCCAGCCCGGCTACCTCGAGGCGCGGGAAGCCTATATCCGCGACCGCTTCCGCCCGCCGATCTGGGATGACACGGCCCGGGCCATCGTCGAGGTCCTCGGCGCGCTCGCGAATGCCGCCGATACGCAGGCGGCAACAGCGCCCGAAGCATCCCCGCTTCCCCAACCGGCGGCATGAGCGCGCCGGACAGCGGCTCATGAGCGGACGGCACGGCGACGCCGCCCGACCCGGCGCGGCCGTGTTCATCGGCGCCGCTCGCGACTGCGCCCCGTTCCTGCCGCGCGCCCTCGAACGCTGGGACGCGCTCGCGACGTGCTTCGAGTGCGCCCACTTCATCGTCGCGGAGAACGATTCCACCGACGGCACGAAAGCGATCCTCGGGGCCTGGGCGGCCGCCGGTCGCAATCGCACCCTCCTGACCCTCGACGGCATCGAAGCGGACCAGATCCGCACGGTCCGCCTCGCCGCGGTGCGCAATCGCCTGCTCGAGGAGGTGCGGAGCCGTGAGGACTTGCGACGGGCCAGCTATCTCGTCGTCATGGACCTCGACTACGCGAGCCTCCTCATCACCCCGGCGCGCCTCAGGCGGTCGCTGGCGCTCGAGCGGTGGGATGGGCTCTTCGCCAACCAGCTCTTCTACTACTACGATGTCTGGGCGCTGCGCGACGAACGGCGCTCGCCCGACGATTGGGTCGAGCGGGTCAGTGCCGCGCCGCCGGGCTGGCGGCGGGCGTGGGCGCGGCTGCGCCATCTCGAATGGCGGGGGCGTCCTTTCTGGCC
>DASZTU010000411.1:0-4773 GCA_035547975.1 Devosiaceae bacterium
GGACGAGCTTGCGATCGGCCGACCGCACGGTCTCGATCGCGCTCCCGGCATAGATCGGGCGCCGGAAGGTGTCGGGCCCGAGCACGTCGACGACCTCCGAGACCTGCATCACGTCGAGAAGCGCGGCGACCCGCGGCATCACCGCCCGGCCGGCCGAGGTCGATGGCGCAACGATTGCCTCGTAGCGTCCCGCCAGCGAAACGATGAGCGTCGCAAGATAGGCGGCCGAGCCGTGCGCGAGCCCGAGGCTGTCGGCGACCAGCACGCGCGACACGCCCTCGAGCCGCGCCGCCTCGATGGCGATGGCCGAGACCACCGCGCCCGCAACGAGCACGTCGACCTCGCCGCCGAGCCGCAGCGCCGCCGTCAGCGCGCTCGCCGTCTGCGGATCGAGCCGCCCGGCGGCGGCCGCCGCGACGAGCAGCGTCCTCATGGCTCGACGAGCCCCCGCTCGCGCAGCCGCGCCACGAGCTCGGCGGCCGAGGAGAGCCGCTCGCCCGCCTGCCGCCCGGCCGGCTCCTCGGTGCGCAGCACCGCAAGGCGCGGCGCGAGGTCGACGCCGAGCGCCGCCGGCGTCTGCCGCTCGATCGGGCGCTTGCGCGCCGCCATGATCTTGGGCAGCGGCGCAAAACGCGGCGTGTTGAGCCGCAAATCCACCGTGATCACCGCCGGCAGGCGCAGTTCCATCACCTGGATGCCGGCATCGATTTCCCGCTCGACCCGCACCACCGGGCCGACGAATTCGAGGCCGGCCGCAAAGGTCGCCTGCGGCCAGTCGAGGAGCGCCGCGAGCATCGGCCCGGTCTGGGCGGCATCGTCGTCGATCGCCTGCCGCCCGAGGAGCGCGAGCTCGACCCCCTCGGCGAGCGCCACGGCCTTGAGGAGCTTGGCGACGGCGAGCGGCTCGACCCGGTTTTCCGTTTCGATGAGGAGCGCCCGGTCGGCCCCCATGGCGAGGGCCGCCCGCAGCGTCTCCTCGGCCTTGGGCGTGCCGATGGAGACCGCGAGGATTTCGGTCGCGATGCCCCTTTCCCTCAGCCGGATCGCCTCCTCGAGGGCGATCTCGTCGAAGGGATTGGTCGCCATCTTGACGCCGTCGAGATCGACGCCGGAGCCGTCGCGCTTCACGCGGACCACGACGCTCGCATCGATGACGCGCTTGACGCCGACCAGAACCTTCACGCCTTCACCCTGAGATTGCGCGGGTCGTAAAGCGGTTCGAGATGAACATCGGCCGGCAGCCTTTCGTTGGCAACGATCAATTCGTAGCGGCCCGAAAGGATGTAGTCGGGGTCGACGCCCTGGGCATTGCGCACATAGCCCATGCCGATCGGCTTGCCGACCGTGTAGCCATAGCCGCCCGAGGTGAGATAGCCGGCGAACGCGCCGTTGCGCAGGATCGTCTCGCGGCCGATCAGCACCGCATCGGGATCGCGGGCGGTAAACGTTGCGAGCATTTTTCGGAGCGGCTTGCCCTGCTGCGCCTCGAGCGCCTTGCGGCCCATGAACGGCGTCGCCGAGCCGAGCTTGACCGCCCAGCCGAGCCCCGCCTCGAACGGGTTGTCGTTAGGCGTGATGTCGGCGCCCCAGGCGCGATAGCCCTTCTCGAGCCGCAGCGATTCGAGCGCCCGGTAGCCGACCGGCCGGATGCCGAAGGCTTCTCCCGCGGCCATCAGCGCATCGAACACCTCGCCCGTCGCCCCGAGCGGCACATGGAGCTCCCAGCCGAGCTCGCCCACATAGGTGACGCGCAGCGCCCGGACCTCCGCCCCGGCAATCGTCAGCGTTTTCACCCGGCCGAACGGAAAGGCCGCGTTGGACACGTCCGCGTTGGTCACGGCGGCCAGCACCTCCCGCGCCCGCGGCCCCATCAGCGACAGGGTGCCGAACGCTTCGGTCACGTCCCGCACCTCGACCGGGAGCTCGACCGGCACGTGCTCGCGGATCCAGGCGAGGTCGTGCGTCCTGAAACCCGTGCCGGTCACGATGTAGAAGAGGTCGTCGGCGAGGCGGCTGACCGTGAGGTCGCATTCGATGCCGCCGCGCGAATTGAGCATCTGCGTGTAGGTGAGCCGGCCCACCTCGCGGTCGACCGCGTTGGCGGCGATCCAGCGCAGCGCCTCGGCGGCCCCTGGCCCCAAAACTTCGTACTTGGCGAAGGAGGACTGGTCGAAGATGCCGACGCCCTCGCGCACCTGCCGGTGCTCCTCGCCCACGGCGCCGAACCAGTTCTGCCGGCCCATGGAATAGAGGTCGCGGGGCTCGCTGCCGGGCGGCGCGAACCAGTTCGGCCTTTCCCAGCCGAGCTTCGAGCCGAACACCGCCCCGCGCGCTTTGAGCCGTTGGTAGAGCGGCGAGGTGATGACGCCGCGCCCGCTCTCATATTCCTCGTGCGGGAAGGCCACCGTGTAGTGCTTGCCATAGGCCTCGAGGGTCCGGGCCTTCACCCATTCGCGGTCGGCGTGCATGGCCGAAAACCGCCGGATGTCGACGGCCCAGAGGTCCATCGGCGCCTCGCCCGTCATCGCCCATTGCGCGAGCACCCAGCCCGCCCCGCCCGCCGAGGCGATGCCGAAGGCGTTGAACCCCGCGCCGACGAACATGTTGGGGCATTCGGGGGCTGCCCCGAGGATGAAGTTGCCGTCGGGCGTAAAGCTTTCCGGCCCGTTGATCATCTGCCGCACGCCGGTCTCGGCCAGCGCCGGCACGCGGGCGATCGCCGCCTCGAGGTGCTGCCCGAAGTGATCCCAGTCGTCGTCGAAGAGCCGGAACTGGAAATCGTCGGGCACGTCGGCCGTGGTCCAGGCGACGGGATCGGGCTCGTAGCCGCCCATCACCAGCCCCCCGACCTCCTCCTTGAAATAGGTGCGCCGGTCGGGGTCGCGGATCGTCGGGGAATCGGGCGCCAGCCCCTCGATCTTTTCCGTCACGATGTACTGGTGCCTGACCGGCTGGAGCGGCACGGTAATTCCGGCGAGCGCGCCCACCTGCCGCGCCCATTGGCCGGCGCAGTTGACGACCACCTCGCAGGCGATGTCGCCTTCGCTGGTCCTCACCGCCGTGATGCGGTCGCCGGCCATCGCGAAGCCCGTGACCCGCACGCCCTCGACGATGTGCGCCCCGGCCATGCGGGCGCCCCTCGCGAGCGACTGGGTAACGTCGGAGGGGCTCGCCTGCCCATCCGTCGGCAGCCAGGAGGCGCCGACGAGGTCGGACGCCTCCATCAGCGGCCACATGCACTGCGCCTCGGCCGGAGAGACGAGCTCCATCTCCATGCCGAAACTCTTGGCCGTGGTCGCGAGCCGCTTGAACTCGGTCCAGCGGTCTTCGCTCGTCGCGAGGCGCAGGCACCCCGTCATCTTCCAGCCGGTCGCGAGCCCGGTCTCGGCTTCGAGGCGCCGGTAGAGCTCGACCGAATACTTCAGCACCTGGGTGATCGAGGCCGAAGACCGCAACTGCCCGACGAGCCCCGCCGCGTGCCAGGTGGAGCCGGAGGTGAGCTTCCCCTGCTCGAGGAGGATCACGTCCGCCTTGTGGTCGCGCGCCAGGTGATAGGCGGTCGAGCAGCCGATGATGCCGCCGCCGATGACGACGACCTGCGCGTGGCTCGGCAAGGCCATCAGGCGTCACCATAGGTTTCGCGATACCGCGCCCAGGCGGCATCGAAGCGGGCAAAATTCTCCGCCGCATAGGCGCCGTAATCGGCGCCGGGCGCCGACATGTGAATCTCGGAGACGAGCCCCCAGAGCGCCTCGCGCAAGAGGTTGGCGCACATCATGGCGGCGTGGCTGCGCCGCAGCGCGTCGCCCGGCGGCCGCCCGAAATAGGCGGCGAGCAGCCGCTCGCTCTCCTCGGCCGAAAAGCTCGAATTGGAGGCGAGGCCCGCGAGGTCGAACATGCCGGTCGAAAAGCCTGCATATTCGTAGTCGATGATCCAGATCTTGTCGCCGTCGTCGATGAGGTTCGCCGGCAGAAAATCGTTGTGGCCGAAGATGATGGGGAGCGGCGCCTGCGCCGCCTCGAGCCGTTCGGCCCGGGCCAGCACGTCGGGCAGCCGGGCGACGAGCGGGTTGCCCGTGCCCCAGAGCAGCCGGGCGTAGTCGCGCAGCACGTGGAACGGCCAGAACATGTAGCCGGGGCCGGAGACGAAGCGCGGCATGCGCTCGTGAAACGCTTTCACCAGGTGCGCCACCTGCTCGAGATTGGCCCGCACGTCGGCTTCGGCGAACGGCCGGCCCGCGATGAAGCGGGAGACCGTGAGCCCCGGCTCGGCATGGACGATCTCGGGCCCGAAGCCCGCCGCATGCGCCGCCCGGGCGGTCATCAGCTCGCGTTCGCGAAACACGTGGTGGAACGGAAAATCGCGCCCGATGCGCACGACGAACCGGCCACCGCCGTCCGTCACCTCGTAGCTCTCGTTGGAGAGTCCGCCCTTGAGGGGGACGATGGAGGGGCGCCCCGTCCAGACGGGAAGCGAGCGAATCCGCTGGTCGGCGAGCTCGAGGCGCAGATCGGTCATCTCACCCAAGTTACGCGGCCCCGCCTTCCCCCCGCCCTTTCCATAGCAATCGCCGCGCCACTGGCAAAGGGGCGCGGGGTGGCCTCGAACGGAACGAACCGAATGGGCACGGGAAATTCTCCGGCGCGACCCGGATCACCTGGCGATGGTGCCGCTGCGATAGCGGCGCGGGCGGGACTTTTGTCCCGAAAAGCCGGTAGTCCGGCAAGGGTAGGCGTGGGACTACTCCGTCCCGCCCGAACGCGATCGGTTTT
>DASZTU010000412.1:0-9367 GCA_035547975.1 Devosiaceae bacterium
CAGCTGGCACACTGAATCCGAGAGCGAGCCCGAGATCGTGCGTCGCGCGGCCGAGCACCTGCGGGAAGTGCACGACGAGGAAGTCGTGCGGCCGGAGATGATCGAGCGCATCAAGGCCCGCATAACCGAGGCCGAGCCCGCCCGCTGAGCGCGCCAGCTCTGCAGCACCCCGACGCGCCTTGTTTGCGGCTTCGTCACCCCGGCTCTATCGCCGCAGCCGGGCGAGGAGGTCTGCGCGGTCGAGCGAAAATCCGCTGTCGATCCAGAGCTGCTCGAGCCGCTTGAGTTCGGCCCCGAGGGCGGGGCCACGGCTGATCCCCGCCGCGAGGAGGTCGTCGCCGCCCAAGGGAAAGGGCGAGAGGCTGACCCGGCCGAGTTGCTCCACCACTGCCGATTTGCCGGCCTCGGTCCATCCGGCCAGCACGGACGCGACTTCGATCGCATCCGAAAGGGCAGCGGGGTAGCGGTACGCCGCGTCGTTCACCTTGAGCTGCTCGAGCAGCCGGGCCGCCGCGAGAATGGCCTCCGCCCGCGCCACTTCTTCGTTCGATAGCCGCCAACGCGCCTGGAGCGAGGACATCCCGCCTTCGGCGACGATCAGCGCCAGGCGCGCCAGAAAATTGGGCCGCGCCGCCCGCGCACCATAGGCACGCAGCCGTTCGAGCGTTGCGTCGTCGAAATCGAGCACCCCCGCATCGCGCATGGTGCGCAACGTCGTTGCGACCCGCGTCAGCCCCAGGATGCGGCGCATCTCCATGCCGACCCGTTCCGCCGAAAGCGAATCGAGGGAGCCGGCCGCGCGCTCGACTGCGGCCAGGCCCTCGGGATCGAAGCGCTCGTGCGCGTGGCTCGCTGAAAACCGGAAGAACCGGTAGACCCGCAGCCGGTCCTCCGCGATCCGCTGGTCCGGATCGCCGATGAAGCGGATGCGGGGTTCGACGAGGTCGGCGGCTCCGCCCAGCGGGTCGACCAGTGCCCCGAACATGTCGGCATAGAGGGCATTGATGGTAAAATCCCGCCGCTCCGCGTCGCGCTTCCAGTCGGTGCCGAAACGCACGACGGCGTGGCGGCCATCCGTCTCGACGTCTTCGCGCAGGGTCGTGACCTCGGCGACGCGCCCATTGAGCCGCAGCGTCACGGTCCCGTGGTCGATTCCGGTGGGGTAGGCCGCGATGCCCTTCCGCGCCGCGCGCGCCATCACCTCTTCGGGCAGGAGTTCCGTCGCAAAGTCGATTTCAGGGTCATCGCGGCTGATGCCGAGCAGGGTATCGCGGACGATACCGCCCACAGCCCGCGTGCGCTCGCCCTCCCCGTCGAGTAGCGAGAAGACGGCCTGCGTGTCGGCATCGGTCAGCCAGGCCGCCGTCCGAAGTCGGCGCTCCATCTGCGCGCGGCCCGCCATCAGACCTCCCCGGTGAGCGCCAGGTCGAAGAACCGCCGGGTGAGATTGGCCGTGATCCCCCAGATCCGGCGGCCATCGTAGTTGATCTGCCAGGTCGTGTGCTCGACGCCGCCGCGTGTCAGCCGCAGGGTGTGGTAGCTTTCCCCCCGGAGGAGCAGGTCGAGCGGCACCTCGAAGACGAAATCGACCTCTCCGGGATTGGGAAGGAAGGGCCGCGTCGGGCGGATGGCCGCGACCACCGGCGTGATGAGGTAGTTGGTCCCCGTGTAGTAGTTGGGGAGGTAACCCAGGATCTGCGCCTCGGGCGGCGAGAGCGCAACCTCCTCGGACGCCTCCCGCAAGGCCGCTGCCGCGGCGTCGGCGTCTTCGGGGTCGATCTTGCCGCCGGGAAAGGCGATCTGGCCGGAGTGGTTGCGCAGCGTCGCCGAACGCTGCGTGTAAAGCACCGCGTGCCCCTCGGGGTGCTCCACGAGCCCGATCAGCACCGCGGCCGGCACCGGCGGCCGGTTGAACGGCTCGTCCGGCATCCAGTCGGGCATGAAGCTGCCCTCGTCGTCCACCGGCTCGGGGCGCGCGAGCAGGCGGGCGGCAATGCGTTGGATCAGGTCGTCACCGACAGCGAGCATGGGTCTCCGGAGAACGCGCAACGGCGCCATTCAGGCAATCCGAAGAGAAGAGCCACGTGCAACGGCCGATTTCAAGAGGAGCGCGAAAGGCCCGGGCGGCCGCGCGTGACGCGGCCGCGGGTCACCGGGCGCCGGAATTCAGCTCGATAGCTTCCGGAATGCCGCGATCGGTCCGGCCAGTTGCTGGGCCAGCGCCGGGTCGGGGGCATGGATAAGGACGCGGTTCGGATCTACCGGACCCGGAAACTGGATCGCCCCGGGCTTGGTCCTCGCGAAGCCGAGCGGCCCGTAATAGGGCTCGTCCCCGACCAGCAGGACGAAGCTGCCTTCATGGCGATCGAGCGCCATCCGGCACGCGTCCTTCACCAGGAGCTTCCCCGCCCCGAGCCCCCGGTATTTCGGATCGGTGGCGAGCGGTCCGAGCAGGTAGCCATTGATGCCGCCGACGCTGATCGGCGTCATCCAGACCGACGAGACCGGGACGCCCCCGATCTCGCCGATGAGCGACAGGCTCTTGTCGATGGGAAACCGCTCGCGCACCCGAAACGCGGTGCGTGCGAAACGGCCCGGGCCAAAGGCCAGGGCCTGCAGGTCTTCGACGAATTGATCATCGGCGGGGGTGGCGAGACGGCTGACGGGCAAGGCCCGTTGCGGAGGCTCGAGCGCGGGGGCGCTGTGCGCGGACGGCGTGTTCATGTGACTTGTCCCGGGGGCAGGAAAAAGGACGATCAAAAACGACGAACTAGCTTCGTCGTGTCACCTGAAACACATTCTCCATCCTGGGCGCCTCCTCGCCTGAAGCGCGCGTTTAGCACTACGGGGCCAATCGCGTCCACAACAACTGCGCATCGCACCCGGCTTTTTCAAGGCCGAAGGCCTGCGGCATCTCATCCACCGCTGATTGGCGTCGATTTGCGCACGAGACCGTTCACCCAGCACGGGATTGGCCACGGCCAATCCACGGACGATGTGAGGCAATGCGCCCCCCGTTTCGGGCGCTCGCGACGGAGTTTTTTCGATGGGTCTTCTGGTTCAGGGCAAATGGTCGACGCAGTGGTACGATACGCGCCAGACCGGCGGGCGCTTTGTGCGCGCAGCCGCCGGCTTCCGCAACTGGATCACGCCTGACGGCCGGCCCGGTCCGACCGGCACCGGCGGCTTTGCGGCCGAGCCGGGCCGCTATCACCTCTACGTTTCCTATGCCTGCCCCTGGGCCCACCGCACGCTCATCTTCCGCGCCCTCAAGGGGCTTGAAGATATCGTCTCGGTTTCCGTCACCGACGCCAAGATGCCCGACGAAACCGGCTGGACTTTTACCGGCAACAGTGGCTCGACCGGCGATGACGTAAACCACACGGAGTATCTGTGGCAGGTGTATGCGCTCGCCGCCGCCGACTACAGCGGCCGGGTCACGGTTCCCGTTCTCTGGGACAAGAAGCAGCAGACGATCGTCAACAACGAGAGCGCCGAAATCATCCGGATGTTCAACTCGGCGTTCAATGGACTGACCGACAACGCCCTCGATTACTATCCGGCCGCGCTGCGCGACAGGATCGATGCGATCAATGCCCGGGTCTACGACACGGTGAACAACGGCGTTTACAAAGCGGGCTTTGCAACGACGCAGGAGGCCTACGAGGAGGCGGTCGATGCCCTCTTCGAGTCACTCGACTGGCTCGAAGGCATTCTGGGCGGGTCACCCTATCTGCTCGGCGAGGAGATGACCGAGGCGGATTGGCGGCTATTCACCACGCTCGTGCGCTTCGATGCCGTCTATGTCGGGCATTTCAAGTGCAATCGCCGCCGCATCGCGGACTACCCCAACCTCTCGCGCTATCTCGAGCGGCTTTATGCGGTGCCGGGAGTCAAGGAAACGGTCCACATGGACCACATCAAGACGCACTATTACTGGAGCCACGTCGGCATCAACCCGCACCGGATCATTCCGGTCGGCCCGGAACTCGCCTGGTTGAAGTGACCGGGTGCGCCGGGAGCGCCTACCACTTCAAGCTTTGCGGCGCGCCATGGAAGACCTCGGCGACCCGGCGGAGGGTTGCGCCCGAGGTGGTCTCCGGCAGCGCGTCGAGAGCGAACCAGTTGAACTCGGCGATCTCGTGATTGGGGCTGAAGGGCCTTTGCCGCTCGAAGCCGCGGCAGAGAAAGAAGGCCACGTGGTCCCTATTGGTGACCAGCGTCGAATGATAGAGGCCGAAAAGTTTGAGCGGCTCAGTGACCCGGTAGCCGCTTTCCTCGAGCACTTCACGGGCGGCGCTCTCCGCCGCGCTCTCTCCCGGCTCGACGCCGCCGCCGGGCAAATGCCACCCGTGAAGGTAAGTGTGGCGAACGAGGTAGATTCGCTGCTCCGGATCGATCATCATGACGCGCGAGCCGAGCGTCATGCGGCGCTTGAGCCCCGCGAGGGTGAGGTAGAGCCTCATATGCCAGCGGTGGCCTGGCTCCGGCTGCATGGCGCTAACCCCGCTGCAATGGCTGTTCGGTAGACTTATGCCCCTAGAGGCACGCTTGCGCCATCACATAGGCATATTTTCCCTAACCGCCATTGGCCGATGATCACTCTCGCGCACCTGTCGGACATTCACCTCGCGCCGCTGCCGCGCATCCGTGTGCGTGACCTGCTGAACAAGCGCCTGACGGGCTATCTCAACTGGCGCCTGGAGCGGCATAACTCCCTGGACGGAGTCGGATTGGCCGCGCTCATCGCGCATCTCCACGAGCAGCACGCCGACTTCACCGCGGTGACGGGGGACCTCGTCAACCTTGCGCTCGAGGAGGAGATCGCGGTCGCCGCCGGCTGGCTGAAGGGCATCGGCCCGCCCGAGAAGGTCTGCGTCTCGCCGGGCAACCACGACGCCTACCTACCAGGCACCCTGACGCAGGCCTGCGGCTATTGGGACGACTACGTCAGCGGCGAGGCGATCGACGCGCACGTCTTTCCGTTCGTGCGGCGGATCGGGGAAGTTGCCGTCATTTCCTGCTGCAGCGCCGTTCCAACCCCGCCGTTCTTTTCCTCGGGCCGCTTCGATCCCGACCAGGCGGCAAGGCTTGCCCGCATTCTCGACCTGCTGGGGGAGGCCGACTATTTCCGCATCGTTCTCATCCATCACCCGCCCGACGCCTCGGCGGAGAAGCGCCGCTCGGGCCTGCGCGGTGCCAGGCTCTTCCGCGAGGTGATTGCTGAAACCGGCGCCGAAATGGTGCTCCACGGCCATACGCACCGCGCCACCATCAACGCGATCCCCGGCCCGCGCAGCGAAGTCCCGGTGATCGGGGTCGCGGCGGCGGGAACCGCGCAGCATGCGAAGCCCGATGACGATCCGGCCCGCTACAATCTCTTCCGCATCGAGCGGACGGAGACGGGGTGGACCTGCAACATGGCGGCGTTCGGCTTCCGCCCCACGGACGGCGAGATCGGCCTGCTGATGCAGGCCCGCATCTATTGACGGCCGCCATGCGCCCGCTTGTCCCCTGCCCGCATGTTGCCCATTTCGAGGACATTCCCGCCGTTCCGGGAATGCGGTAAGGCAACAATCCGATGAACCAGCATGGTATGCCCCAGCAATCGTCGCCACAGGCGGAGACCGACCTCGCCTTCTCGGTCGGGCGGCCATCCTTCGACGCGTCGGCGGCGAGGGCCAGCTTCCCCTATCGGCTCGGCGACCTGGGCTTTACCGAAACCCTGCAGTTCCCCGCGCTGCCCGATCCGGATGCGGCGCGCGCGCCAGCCTTCCTCAAGTTGCTCGACCTCGCCGCGCTCGTTTTGGGCGTGAGCTACTATAAGCTCCTCGCCCCTTTCCGCATCGAGGCCCCGGATATCCCCCTAACCGAGGCGGAACGCGCCTTTGCTCTCGACCTATACGAGAACGGCCTTGGCGAGTTCTACGCCCGCAACGACCTGCGCCGCTTCGGCCGCCTGAACCTCATGGCGGCAGCGCCGCCACCGCTGCCCATCGCCCCCGTCGCGTTGCCCGATCGCGCCCTGCTGCCGATCGGGGGCGGCAAGGATTCGCTCGTCTCGGTCGAGTTGCTCGAAGCGGCGGGGATCGACTTCACCCCCTTTGCGGTCAACCCGAAGGGCCCGATCCTCACCTCGATCGACAGAATCGGTCGCGAGCCGCTCTACGTTACCCGCACGCTCGACCCCGAAATGATTCGTTTGGGCCAGCAGCCGGGCTATTACAACGGACACGTGCCCTCGACGGCCATCAACTCGATGATCGCGGCGCTCTGTGCCCTGCTCTACGGCTATGACCGCATCATCCTCTCCAACGAACGGTCGGCGAACGAGGGCAATGTGGTTTTTGACGGCCGGGACGCCAACCACCAGTATTCGAAGTCCCTCGCCTTCGAGGAGCGTATCGCATCGGTCCTGAGCGGGGCGACGGGGGACGCGCTCGGCTATTTCTCGCTGCTCCGCCCCTATTCCGAGGCGAGGATCGCCCGCCTCTTCGCCCGCGCGGCGCGCTTCGACCATGTCTTTTCGAGCTGCAACCGCAATTTCCGCCTGTCCGGCCACGATGGACCGCTCTGGTGCGGCGAGTGCCCGAAGTGCCACTTCGTGTTCCTGATCTTCGCGCCGGCAATGGATGAGTCACGGCTGGTCGGCATTTTCGGCAAGGACCTGCTCGACAACCCCGCCCATGAAGGCTCCTATCGCGAGTTGACGGGGCTTGCGGGCCAAAAGCCCTGGGAATGCGTGGGGGAAATCCTCGAGGCTGCGGCCTGCCTTTACGCGCTGACGAAGCGCCCGGAATGGGCACAAAAGGCAATCGTGTCAAAGCTCAAGCCGGACCTGCTGAATCAATATGGCAGCGAGAAGCTCGAATCCGCTTATCTCGAGCTCATGCGCGACATCCCCGCCCATCGCGTGCCGCCCGACCTTGCCACCCGCATCGCCGAAGGAACCAGCCATGGACTTTGACGCCCCCGTCCTGCTCTACGGGGCCGGCCGCGAGGCGCACTCGACCCGCCGGTTCCTCAAGGAGCGCTCGCCCCGCACCCGGGTCTTCGTGACCGTCGATTCCGGCGAGATCGACCTCGAGGACGTCGAGGTCATCGCACCGGCCGATCTCACCGAAGCCGTCCGGGCGAAGCGCTTCGCGACGATCGTCAAGAGCCCGGGAGTCTCGCGCTATCGCCCGATCTTTGCGGTGGCCCGCGAGGCTGGCATTGCCGTCACCTCGAACCTCAACCTCTGGGGCGAGATCTACCGGCCGGGGACCAGGGTCGTGGCCATCACCGGCACCAAGGGGAAGTCGACGACCGCGACGCTGACCCATCTGATGCTGGTGCACTCGGGCGTCGACGCCGGGCTCGCCGGCAATGTCGGCCTCGCCCCGCTCGACATCGGCGCACTCCACAAGACCGTGGTCTTCGAGCTTTCCTCCTATCAGACCGCCGACATGGCTTTCACCCCCGACATTGCGGGGGTCACCAACCTCTATCCCGAGCACGTCGACTGGCACCGCGACGTCGAGCACTATTTTGCCGACAAGCTCAACCTGATCGATCGCGACAAGGATTTTCCGGTCGGCCTGGGCGAGGGCGCAAGGCACAATCCGCGCGTCCTCGAGGCGGTGCGCAACAAGGCCCGCATCCTCCCCGAACCGGCCCCATACATCGCCGACCGCATCACCTCGGTCGTCGCCAAGTCGCGCCTCAAGGGTGAGCACAACCTCGACAATGCGCGCCTCGCCGCAAAGCTCGCGCTGGCGGCCGGCGCTACGCTTGAGGGCATCGTTAAGGGTATTGCCGAATTCGTGCCCCTGCCCCACCGGCTCGAGGAGCACGAGATCGGAGGCAAGCTCTTCGTCGACGACTCGATCTCGACCACGCCCGAGGCCACCAAGGCGGCCCTCGCCGCTTACCCCGACCATCGCATCGCGCTCATCGCCGGCGGACACGAGCGCAACCAGGACTATACCGAGCTCGCGGGCCTGTTGGCCCGCCGCGGGGTCGTGCTGCTGGTGACCCTCCCGGTGACCGGCGATCGCCTCGCGACCGCGACCTACGCCGCGGCCCCCGAAATCGAAGTGCTAGAGGCGCCGAACCTCGAAGCGGCCATGGAGGCGCTCGCCGCACGCAAGAGCCGCTTCGATACCGTCCTGCTGTCGCCGGGAGCCCCGAGCTACAACCAGTTCAAGAATTTCGAGGAACGTGGCGACGCCTTCGTCCGGCTCGCCGAGAAGCTCTTCGGTTAGCGATCGCCCCCGCCTAAACGGGCTCGAACTCGGGCTTGACCTCCTCGAGCTCGATCAGCGTGCCATCGAAATCCTTGGGGTGGAGGAAGAGCACCGGCAGGCCGTGCGCACCCGTGTTGGGGCGGCCATCCCCGAGAATGCGAGCACCGCCCTTGACCAGCGTCGCCGCGGCATCTTCGATGTCGTTCACCTCGAAGCAAAGATGATGGATGCCGCCGCCCGGGTTCCTCTCGAGGAATTTGCCGATCGGCGACTGCTCGCCGAAGGGCTGCATCAGCTCGACCTTGCTGTTGGGCAGCTGGACGAACACCACGGTCACGCCGTGCTCGGCCAGCACCTGTGGCTGGCTCACCTCCGCCCCGAGGAGATCGCGATATCGCGCCGCGGCCGCCTCGAGGTCCGGCACGGCGATGGCCACATGATTGAGCCGGCCGATCATGGCGCCCCCGCTCCGGCTGCGATGTTGTGCCGGTGCGCCCGCTCCCATCGGCCCCCACAAGGGGAGAGGCGGAGGAGCGGCACGGCTCTGCCCCATCGAGCACCCTCCCCCTTGGGGGGAAGGTTGGCGACGGGGACGGCGAAGCCGACAGGGATGGGACTCGACCTCATCTGTTGCTCAGCCTACCCTCGATCCGGTCGAGCACCGCGGCCGCGGCCTCGAGCACATTGGTGCCGGGGCCAAAGATTTCCGCGACCCCCGCCTCGCGCAGGAAGGCATAGTCCTGCTCGGGGATGACGCCCCCCACGATGACCATCACCTCGCCCATCCCCTGCCGCCGCAGCTCGGCGATGAGCTCCGGCACGAGCGTCCGGTGGCCCGCGGCGAGCGACGAGACGCCCACCGCATCGACCCTGAGCTCCCCGACATGCGCCGCGACCTCCGGCGCCGTCTCAAAGAGCTCGCCCATGTGTACTTCGAACCCGAGGTCGGCAAAGGCCGTCGCGACCACCTTGGCGCCGCGGTCGTGCCCGTCCTGTCCCATTTTGGCGATGAAGATGGAGGGCGCCCGCGCCTCGCGAGCCCTGAACTTTTCAAGCCGCGCCTCAAGCGCCGCATATTGCGGGTCGCCCGCATAGCTGCCGCCATAAATGCCGGAGATCACTCGCGTCGTGGCGTGGTG
>DASZTU010000413.1:0-3730 GCA_035547975.1 Devosiaceae bacterium
ACCGGGTCGACGTCGTTGAGCTGATTGACCTTGGCGCCGATGCCCGAGGCGATCGCCATCTCGGCCAATGCCACGGCGAGGCCGCCATCCGAAAGATCGTGCACGGCGGTCGCGATGCCGTCCCGGATGAGGCGGCGGACGTAGTCGCCGGTCCGGCGCTCGTGTGAGAGGTCGACCGGGGGTGGGGGGCCCTCGCGGCGGTCGAAGAGGTCGCGCAGGTAGATCGACTGGCCGAGGTGCGTGCCCCATTCGGGCGGCGCGCCGAAGAGGAGGATCAGCTCGCCGGGCGCGGCAAAACCGGCGCGGGCCATCCGCGACCAGTCGGGGATGAGGCCGACGCCGCCAATCGTGGGGGTGGGCAGGATGCCGCGGCCGTTGGTCTCGTTGTAGAGCGAGACGTTGCCCGAGACGATCGGGAAATCCAAGGCGCGGCAGGCTTCGGCGATGCCACGGACGGCACCAACCAGCTGTCCCATGATCTCGGGCTTTTCCGGATTGCCGAAATTGAGGTTGTCCGTCGCCCCGATCGGCGTCGCGCCCGTCGCGGTGAGGTTGCGCCAGGCTTCCGCCACCGCCTGCTTGCCGCCCTCGAACGGGTCGGCCTCGCAGTAGCGGGGGGTCACGTCCGAGGTGAACGCCAGGGCTTTCGTGGGGTGGCCCTCCACGCGGATCACGCCCGCATCGCCCCCTGGGCGCAACAGCGTGTTGCCGCCGATCAGCGTATCGTACTGCTCGAACACCCAGCGGCGGGACGACCCATGCGGGCCCCCGATCAGCGCCAGGAGCGCGTCGGCGACGTCCATCCGCGGAATGTCGTTGGGGAGGGGCGCTGGTCGCGCCGTTGCGACCCAGGGCCGGTCGTATTCCGGGGCCTCGTCGCCGAGTTCCTTGATCGGCAGGTTGGCGACTTCCTCGCCGTGCCATTTCACCCGGAAGCGGAGGTCGTCGGTCGTGACGCCGACGGTCGCGAAATCGAGCTCCCACTTCTCGAAGACGGCGCGGGCCTCCGCTTCCTTCTCGGGATGGAGGACCATGAGCATGCGCTCCTGGCTTTCGGACAGCATCATCTCGTAGGGCGTCATTGCCGCTTCGCGGACGGGCACCCTGTCGAGATCGAGCGCGATGCCGAGGTCGCCCTTGGCGCCCATCTCGACGGCGGAGCAGGTGAGGCCGGCGGCGCCCATGTCCTGGATGGCGATCACGGCACCCGTCGCCATCAGCTCGAGGCAGGCCTCGAGCAGCCGCTTTTCCGTGAAGGGATCGCCAACCTGCACCGTCGGGCGCTTCTCCTCGATCTCGTCATCGAACTCGGCGGAGGCCATGGTCGCCCCGCCGACGCCGTCGCGGCCGGTTTTCGCGCCGAGATAAACGACCGGGAGGCCCACGCCCTCGGCCTTCGAGTAGAAGATGCTGTCGGTCTCGACGAGGCCGGCGGCGAAGGCGTTGACGAGGATGTTGCCGTTGTAGGAGCGATCGAACTCGAGCTCGCCCCCGACGGTCGGCACGCCGAAGGCGTTGCCGTAGCCGCCGATGCCGGCCACCACGCCCGAGACGAGGTGTCGGGTCTTTTCATGCTCGGGGGAGCCGAAACGCAGCGCGTTCATCGCGGCGATCGGCCGGGCCCCCATGGTGAAGACGTCGCGCAGGATGCCGCCGACGCCGGTCGCCGCACCCTGGTAGGGCTCGATGAAGCTCGGGTGGTTGTGGCTCTCCATCTTGAAGACGACCGCCTGCCCGTCGCCGATGTCGACCACGCCGGCGTTCTCACCCGGGCCCTGAATGACCCGGGGACCGGTGGTCGGCAGGGTGCGCAGCCACTTCTTCGACGACTTGTAGGAGCAATGCTCGTTCCACATCGCCGAAAAGATGCCGAGCTCGGTAAAAGTCGGCGGCCGGCCGATGAGGTCGAGGATCTTCTGGTACTCGTCGGGCTTGAGGCCGTGGCTGGCGACGAGCTCGGGGGTGATGGGGCGATTGTTGTCGAAGGACATGGGCCATGGGCGGAGGGCTTCGGATAGCGCCTCTTAGCCCAAGGCCGGTTCTGGCAACAGCGGAAACCGCCGCGGGCAGCGGGTCATCCCCGGGGCATGTTCTCTTCGGAGCCGGGGCGCCGAAGCCGCCCCAGAACCTCGTCGATCGCGACGACGATCATCATCAGGGCGGCGAGGCCGACGGCGAGGAGCAGCGCGTTGAGCAGGACATGCGGATAGCCGAGGCTGACCACGTTGAGCACGGGGTAGGGGTATTCACCCACCCAGGCACCGCGGGCGAGCACCACGAGAAAATAGACGACGGTCGGCGCCAGCATCAGCGGGATGCGGCGAAGCAGCAGCGGCCCGTGCCGCACGCCGACGAGCCACCAGAGGAAATAGATCAGGGGCGTCGCATAGTGCAGCGCGTAGTCGCAGGCGAGGAACCAGCCGCTCAGCCCGAGCCCCCGCAGGAAGAAGTGGACGAAGCTTGCGACGAGGATCATCACCGCAACCATCATGCCCCGCACATCGAGGCTGCGAAAGAGGTCGAGCCAGCGCCAGCCGACGAACTCGGCGAGATAGATCAGCACCAGAACGATGTTGGTGAGGATGGTGTAGTAGGTGAAGAACGTGCCGAGCGCGCCCGGCACGTCGCGGCCCGCGGCAGTGTAGGCCTGCATCGAAATGACGAACTGCACCACGAGTGCGACGACGCCGACGATCAACCCCAACCCGGCAAGGAGACGGGCGGAGGTGCTCATGCGGCGGACGCGAGGAGGGTCTCGAACAGGGGGGCGCCGTCGGTGCCACCCTGCGCCGGCTCGATCAGGTCCTCGGGATGCGGCATCAAGCCCAGCACGTTCTTGCCTTCGTTGAAGACGCCCGCGATGTCGTTGAGCGAGCCGTTGGGGTTGGTCCCCTCGGCGTAGCGGAAGGCGACCTGCCCGTTGCCTTCGACGGCCGCCAGCGTTTCGGCGTCGGCGAAGTAGTTGCCGTCGGCGTGCGCCACCGGGCAGCGGAAAACCTGCCCCGGCGCGTAGCCGGCAGTGAAGGGCGTATCGGTGTTCACCGCCTCGAGCCTCACCTCGCGGCAGACGAATTTGAGCGAGGCGTTGCGCATGAGGACGCCGGGCAGGAGCCCCGCTTCCGTCAGGATCTGGAAGCCGTTGCAGACGCCCAGAATGTAGGCGCCGGCCGCCGCGCGTTCGCGGAGCTTTCCCATGATCGGCGAGCGCGCCGCGATGGCGCCGGCCCGCAAATAGTCGCCATACGAGAAGCCGCCGGGGATGACGTAGAGATCGGCCCTCGGCAACTCGGGGTCCTTGTGCCAGACGACGAGCGGCGCCTCTCCGGAAAAACGCTTGAGCGCGGCGATCATGTCGCGCTCACGATTGAGGCCGGGAAAGACGATTACGGCGGCGCGCATGGCACCCTGGCGTCGGACGAGCTAGATGCTCATTTGTCCCGACGGGCGCGAAAACGCAAGGGGGCGACGCGGAACGCCCCCTGCGAAGTTCAGCCCTTGCCGACGAGCGACTGGGCGATCTTCAGGTGCTTTTCGAGGGTCGGGAGGGTCGCCTTGGCGAGGGCGGCCGTGCCCTTGCTGCCGGTCTTTGCCTGATCTTCGAACTCGGAGATGTCCTTCTGGTGGTCCTGGACCATGTAGTTGACGAACTCGTCGTCGAAGGACGCGCCCGTCATCGCCGAGAGCTTGCTCATTTCGGCCTGCGCTTCGTCGGTCGGACCAGAGGGCGGCG
>DASZTU010000414.1:0-6561 GCA_035547975.1 Devosiaceae bacterium
CGCCGTCAGCGGCTGGGCGCGGGGGTCTTCGGCCTCGGCGGAGGCCCTGCGCGCCGCAAAATGATGCATCGTGACGCCCACCTTGCCGTGCCGCGGCGCCGGGGTGGTCCCCGAGACGGTGAGGATGATCGCGTCTTCAAGCCAGTTGACCGGCACGTGGGCCGATTGCGTGCCGGAAATGATCGAGGGCGCCAGCGTATAGGTGCCCGGCACGAGATAGGGCATCTGGAACTCGAGCCGCGCCTCGAAATCCGCGCCCGCGGGAACCGTCGTCGCCCGCTTGCGATAGGTCAGGAAAGTGTTGTCGCCGAAGAGGTTCTGGCCGGCGCTGTTCCGGAACATGAAGCCGACGATCGGACTGGAGAGATCCCGGGTGACGCTGGCCCGGACGTGGAGCGTCACAACCTGGCCGCCGTGCATTTCGCTCAGCGGGCTCCCGCTCCCGTCCGAAAAGAAGCAATCGCTGATCTGGGCCGTCCCAAAACCGTGTCGGGCGCAGGCGGTGTTGAAGGCGGAGACGGCGATGCGGTTCCGGTCGCCGAGCCGCAGATCGAGCGGGAGCCGCCGTTCGGGAGCCGGCGTCGCCAAGGCCCGGTCGGCCAGCGAAACGTCGTAGTCTTCGCGGGCGTCGGCGTCCATGTAGAGCGACAGCACCTCGTCCGCCGCGCCCTCTGCCGCCACCCTGCCGCGATTGAGCCAGATCGCCTCTTCGCAGGCCGAGAGCACGGCATTGGCATCATGGGAGACGAAGACCAGCGTGCCGCGCTCGCGGAAATCGCGCATGAAGCGCTGGCACTTCTGCTGGAAGCCGGAGTCGCCGACCCCGAGGATCTCGTCGACGACGAGGATGTCGGCATCGACATGCGCGCAGACCGCGAAGGCGAGGCGCGCGTACATGCCGGAGGAATATTCGGCCACGGGGCGATCGATATAGGCGCCGATATCGGCAAAGGCCTCGATGGCCGGGAAGCGCCGGCGGATCTCCTCGTCGGAAAGGCCATAGACGGACGCGGTCAGAAAGACGTTCTCGCGGCCGGTGAAATCCGGATCGAACCCCGCGCCCAGCTCGAGCATGGCCGCTATTTTGCCGTGGGTCGCGATCCTTCCTTCGCTCGGCGTCAGCGTGCCGCAGATCAGCTGCAGCAGGGTCGATTTGCCCGACCCGTTGCGGCCGATGATGCCGATCGACGTGCGCCGCGGGATGTGGCGCGTCACGTCGCGGAGGGCCCAGAAACTCTTGCGCCCCGGGTTGCCGCGGAGGGCCGTGAGGAAGGCTTTGAGCGGATTGCCGCCCTCTGCGTACGCCTTCCCGAGGCCCTCTATCTCGATGGCGATGTCGTCGGTCACGGGACGAGCCTCTCCCCATCGACGACAAGGCTCGCCGCGCTAGGCGCAACGCTCGCCATGCCGGCTGAAATGTGCCGGGAAAGCACCTGGAAGAGGACCGCGTCCGGGCGGGTGGCGAGGCACGCGCCACTCGCCGCGTCGACGAGCCTGACATCGATGGTATAGGCGCCGCTCGGGAGGTAAGGCAGAAAGAAACCGAATTCGACTTCCCCCGCTTCGCCGTCGAGCGGCCCTGATGCGAATTCCGTGGAATCGGCGCCAAAGACCGCGGTGCCCATCCGGTCGCGCAGCGCGAACCCGACGATCGGTTCGCACCCGTGCTGCCCGATCGAATAGGGGATGCGGAGAAGCACGTCTTCGCCGCCCTTGGCCGAGCGTAGCGGCTCCCCCCGGGCCGACAGCGTGCAGGGCCCGATGCGGCCGCTCCCCGTGGGCGTCACTTCCGCCTCGAAATCAAGCAATCCCCGCGGCCGGTCTGTTTCGGGTTCGGCCGGTCGCCAGCGCTCGGCGGCGCTGGAGGTGAGCTCTCCCGCGACCTCAAACTCTTCCTCGAGCGAGCCCGATTGGCGGCGCAGGGACTGCTGGTAGAGGTACATGACCTCCCGGGGTGTGCCGCGCGCCTGCTCCACGCCGTCGGCGAGCCACACGGCGCTGTCGCAGAGCGCGAGCACCGTCTCCTCGCTGTGCGACACGAGCACCACCGCGCCGCGGCGGCGGAAGTCGCGAATGAACTGGGCGCAGCGCTGCTGGAAACGCACGTCGCCCACCCCGAGGATTTCGTCGACGAGGAGGATGTCGGCGTCCACATGGGCCGCAACCGCAAAGGCGAGCCGGGCGTACATGCCGCTCGAATATTGCCGGACCGGCCGGTCGATGAAGTCGCCGATGCCGGCGAACTCTTCGATCGAGGGCAGCCGCTTTTCGACCTCCTCGCCCGAGAGGCCGAACACGGCGGCTGAGAGATAGGCGTTCTCCCGCCCGGTGAAATCCGGATGGAAACCGGCACCGAGCTCCAGCAGGGCCGCGACCCGGCCGCGCATTTCGACCGAGCCGGTGGTGGGCTTGAGGATGCCGGCCAGGAGGGAGAGCAGCGTCGATTTTCCCGAGCCGTTGCGCCCGACAATGCCGATGCATTCGCCGCGGGCGACCTCGAGGTCGAGATTGCGTAGCGCCCAGTGCTCGCGGGCCGGGCGCACGTCCACGAACTGCTTCACCAGATGGGCGGCGGGCTTGCGGAAAAGGTCGTAGCGCTTGCCGAGATTGCGCGCCACGAGGCGCAGTTCAGATGACATCGGCGAAACCCGACCGCGCGCGGGAGAAGAACTGGAAGCCGAGCCAGAAGACGATGACGGCGGCCACCCAGTAGCCGGCATAGCCGGCCCAGTCGACGCCCGCCCCGAAGAACAGTATGGCGCGCGCCTGTTCGAGCACGAAGGTCAGCGGATTGACGAGGTAGGCACCCCGCGCGACCTCCGGCACCTGGTCCAGCGAATAGAACACCGGCGTCACGAACATGATCACGGGCGAAATGATGGTCAGGGCGTGGCCGAGGTCGCGCACATAGGTCCCGATGGCCGAAAGGATCCAGGCAACCCCGACGAGCATCACGGCGAGCGGCACGACCAGGACGGGGACCCAGATGACTTCCAGCGGCAGGCGCTGCTCGACGATTGCCAGGAAGGCCGCCAGCAGGATGAAGGAGATGGCGAGCTTGACCAGCGCCGTTCCGACGAGGACCCAGTCGAGAAGGTCGAGCGGAAAGATCACCTTCTTCACATAGCTCGTGTGCTGCCGAATGAAATTGGGCGCCCGGTTGATCACCTCGAGGAAGAACCCGCTGATCGTGAGCCCGGTGAAGTAGATGAGCGGCACTTCGAGCGGGGAGGTCGATTGCGCGACCCAGGCCGACTTCAGCACGACGCCGAAGACGAAGGTATAGAGCGCAACCATCACCAGCGGGATGAGCACGATCCAGAGGAGGCCGAGGACGCTGCCGCGGAACGTCGACTCGAGGTCGCGCAGCAGCACGCGCCGGAACAGCTCGGGCGAGCGCAGCAGGGAGCCGAACGGCGACACCAGCCCGTCGAGGCCCAAACGACCGCTCGGCCGCCCGGCCAGGTTCGTGACGTCATGCGGAAGCGAGGGGTCGATATCCATCCAGCACCAGGGTTGGCCCCCGGCCGATGCGTTGGCTCGGCCAGCAGGTGGTGGGTAGCGCGAAACCGGGGCGAGAGGCAAGGCGGCGGGACCGCGGCGGGGCAAAGGGTGGCGCATCGAAGCACCGCCCGGCGGCAGCCGGAACCCGGGGTGGCCCCGCGCCACCGAGGGCCTGGCGGTCACCCCGCCGCGGCGCCGCCAAAGCCTCGCCGCGTAGATGAACGGTTTCCCACCAACCGGTTCAGGGCCGGTTCGAGGGCCCTATACTAAACATGTCTCCATCAGCAACACGCGGTGCCTGAGTGGCCCGCAAATCAGATGGAGAAATGAAATGCGCAGCACCACCCTCATCGCCACCGTCCTCCTCGCGGCCCTGTCGTTCTCGGCGGCTCCGGCCCTGGCGAAGAACCACATCGTCCTCGACCAGTTCGGCTTCAAGAACCAGGCCGGCGGCTCGCAGATCGGCAAGCACAACACGATCGGCATCCTGCAGTCGGGCGCCTTCAACACCGCCATTGCCAACCAGGACGGCAAGCACAATCTCGGCGTCATCGGCCAGCAGGGCGTCGGCAACTTCGGCCAGATCGACCAGACGGGCAGCCACAACCAGGCCGGCCTCGGCCAGTTCGGCAGCGGCAACTCCGGCACCATCACCCAGAACGGCCATGGCAATGTTGCCGCCGGCGTCCAGGTCGGTCATGGTTGCGATGCCAACGTGAACCAGAACGGGACGGGCAACGTCTCCGCCTTCGTCCAGGACTGCATGTAAGAAATACGGACAACCTTGGCCGGGAGCCCCCAAAGCTCTCGGCCATCGCTCCGCTAGGGAGATCAACATGATCACCACGTCCCAAGCGACCCCCCTCGTCCTCGCCCTCCTCGCCGGCTGCCTCATTCTCGGCGGCAGCAAGATGGCGGCGGCAACCGATCCGGGCCTCTCCTGCAAGGTCACCGGCACGCCCGCCGGCGGCCTGATCAACATTGAAGGCTCCATCGCCAGCAAGTCGACGCTCGACGGCAGCTATGAACTCCAGATCCGCGGCAGCGGACCCGGAGGCTCCTCCAACGTCACGCAGGGCGACGACTTCCACGTCGATGCGGGCCAGTCGACCCAGGTCGGCGAGGCAACGCTCACCCGCAACAGCAGCATCGACGTCGTCATGACGGTCAAGGCGGCCGGGCGCACCGCCCGCTGCAACGCGCACTTCGGCGACGCCTGACGCTTCGCCGCACTGCGGTATCAATCGGGGGTCCGGGACATTGTCCCGGGCCCCTTTTTGCGCCGAGCGGTGCTCGCAGGAGGCAGCCGAAACGCCCATGAAGATGTAGAGTGCGAGTCAAGGCCCGCCAGCGGGCTCAACGGGGAGACCATCGTGACCGCAAAGCGACGTCTGCGCCTCTTCATCGTCCTCATGGCCGCCTTCCTGCCCGCGACGGATGCCCTCGCCGCGAGCACCACCTCGGACAAGGGCTATACGGTCGATCCCTGCTACAAGCAGTGCTCGCCGCTCCTCAGCAGCGTGACCCCGCGCAAGGAGGCGCAGCGGGTCTACAAGAACTGCTTTGCCCTTTGCAGCCAGCGCGGGGTGCTCATTTGCCCGCACGGCCAGATCGTGCGCTATAACCAAAGATGCCCCTGACAGGGCCTCGATTCCGCCATAGCGCGACCGATCCGATGGGCGGTCAGCGGGGCCGCCCCTCTGCCGCCGCACGGTAATCGGCGACGAAGGCCTCGAGCTCGTCGGGTTCGAGGTCGGATATGGCGGCAAACATGAAGCCGCCGCCCCGCCACTCGACCATGTTGTATCCGCCCGAGGCGAGCCCGGAAGCCGGGCCGCTCGTGGCGGCATCGGGCCGCGCGACGAGCGAGATGGTGTGCTCGTTGTGTCGATAGACGAGTGTCGGGAGCGTTTGCTGCCCCAATACCTCGACGCGCCCGCCGACGAGCTTATAGCCTTCGGCGGCCAGATCCGGGGCAGGCGGGGAAATGCCGATCCGGGCATCGAGCCACGGCTTGACGGTGTGCCGGTCGGCGGAGAGGACATCGACCGGGCTCGCGGCGAGGAGGCTGCGCCGATGCGCATCGGCGATGAGCGCTTCGAACGAGGCTCCGTGGGGCAAGCCGAAATAGTAGGTCGCGCTGCTCGCGAGGAGGGCGCTGACGACCACGGCGGCGGCGATGTTCTGCAAGCCCGCCGTCCAATGCCGGGTCGGGCGCGCCGCGGCGGGGCGGGGCGGGCTCGCCAGATTCTCGATTCGCCGCAGGAATTCCGGCGAGACCTCGGGCCGATCGAGGCGCTTCATCGCATCCCGCACCGCCAGAATCTCGTCGCGCGCTGCGGCGAGATCGGGATCGGAGGCGATTCGTCCGACCCAGATGCGCGCCTCGCCGGCGTCGAGTTCGCCGTCCACCAGCGCATTGAGCGCCGCGCGCTCCTCATCGGTCAGCCTGCGGATCATTGCTCGTTTCTCCTGATCAGCACCGCAAGCTGCTGACGGCCTCGCGCCAGCCGCGACATCACGGTACCGATCGGCAGGTTGAGAACCTCGGCGATTTCCTTGTAGCTGAAGCCGTTGACCTCACGCAGGACCACCACCTCGCGCATCGGGAGCGGGAGGTCGCCGATCGCCGCCGCAACCGCCTGCTGATCGGCGCGCCGGATGAGTTCCGATTCGGGGGTCGCCTGCGGATCGCCGCCACCCGCGCGGTCGGGGCCCGACAGCTCGTCGAGGTCGCCGAGGTCGCCGACCATGACGAGCGCGCTCGAGCGCTGCCGGGCGAGCCAGCTGAAGGCGGCGTTGCGCACGATGGTCAACACCCAGGCGCGCGCGCTGCCGCCCCGATAATCCTCGATGGCCTTCAGCGCGCGCATGCAGGCATCCTGCATCACGTCCTCGGCATCATTGGAGCTACCCACGAGCCAGCGCGCGAGCGCCAGCCCGTCGGCCAGTTGCGGCACGACGATCTGATGAAACAGCTCTGCCGCGCGCTCCTGATCCAATCCCTGCCCGGCCCCTGGCCGCCCGGTGCGCCCGTCGCAGGACGGGCGCACCGCA
>DASZTU010000415.1:0-7694 GCA_035547975.1 Devosiaceae bacterium
CCAGATCAGGTTGACATACATCATCGGGTTGCCGCCGAGCCCGTTGGTGAAGAAGTCCGTCCCGACGTACCGGTCGAGCATCAGCAGCGTCAGCACGGCGGTCAGCACCGGGAAGGCGGCGACGATCAGGACGTTGGTGCAAAGCGCCGTCCAGGTGAAGACCGGCATCTTCATCAGTGTCATGCCGGGCGCGCGCAGCTTGAGGATCGTGGCGATGAGGTTGATCCCCGATAGGGTCGTCCCGACGCCCGCCACCTGGAGGCCCCAGATGTAGTAGTCGACCCCCGGATCGGGTGAGAACTCCTTGCCGGAGAGCGGCGGATAGGCGAGCCAGCCGGTCCGCGCGAACTCGCCGACGAAGAGGCTCATCATGACGATCACGGCCCCGCCGACCGTCATCCAGAAGCTGAAATTGTTGAGGAACGGGAAGGAGACGTCGCGCGCCCCGATCTGCAGCGGCACGACGAAGTTCATGAGCCCGGTGACGAACGGCATCGCCACGAAGAAGATCATGATCACGCCGTGGGCGGTGAAGACCTGGTCGTAGTGGTGCGCGGGCAGGTAGCCTTCCGAGCCGCCGAAGGCGATCGCCTGCTGCAGGCGCATCATGATGGCGTCGGAAAAGCCGCGCAGCAGCATCACGAGGCCGAGCACCATGTACATGATGCCGATCCGCTTGTGGTCGACGGTGGTGAACCACTCGCGCCAGAGATAGCCCCAGAGCTTGAAGTAGGTGAGCGCGCCGACGATCGCGACGCCGCCGATGGCGACGACCACGAACGTCCAGACGACGATCGGCTCGTCGAGCGGCAATTCGCTCCACGTCAGGCGACCGAAGATGAAGCCGAAGATGGAATCGAGACTGGGCATTTGGCTTTCCGTCTGGCTCAGGAGCGGGGGGCGCTAGCCGGGATGTCGGTGAGCGCGGCGGCTTGCATGGGGGGAGGAGGCGTGCCGGGGGGCTTAAGCCCGGCCCCGAGCAGCGGCGTGAGATCGGCCGGCGTGGGAATCGGCTTGCCGGCAACCCCGAAACCGCCGTCCGCCGAGGTGCACAGCGAGGCGACATAGGTATGGACCGGGGCAGGGGCCGATCCTGTCGCCGCCCGGTTGTCCGCCATCTCGGTGACATTGTGGGCGCCCGCGAGGCCGAGTCCGCCGCCGGCGTCGACCGCGGCCATCTGGCTCGAGCACATCTTGCCCGGCTCGACGCACATCTCGAGGATGGCATTGTAAAGCTTGGGATCGACGCTCGCGTAGCGGATGACGGGCACGTTTTCGCTCGGCCGCTCGAGGGCAAGATAGGTCTGCCGGTCGAGCGCGCCGCCCTCACCGGACTTGAGACCGGCGATCCACGTGTCGAAATCCGCCCCCGACAGCCCCTTGAAGGTGAAGCGCATGCCGGAGAAGCCGGCCCCGCTGTAGTTCGCGGAAAATCCCTCGAAATCGCCGGGCTTGTTGATGACCGCGTGGAGCTTCGTCTCCATGCCCGGCATGGCGTAGATCTGCCCCGCCAGCGCGGGCACGTAGAACGAGTTCATCACCGACGAAGCGGTGATCCTGAAGTCGATCGGCCGGTCGACGGGGGCCGCCATCTCGTTGACCGCGGCGACCCCGTATTGCGGGTAGATGAAGAGCCACTTCCAGTCGAGCGCCACGACGTCCACTTCGAGCGGCTTGGCGTCGGCCGGGACTGCGGCGCTCGCCGAGACGCGGCCGAGCGTCCGGTAGGGGTCGAGCAGGTGCGTGCCGAGCCAGGTCAGCGCCCCGAGGCAGACGATGATGAGGAGCGGCGCCGACCAGATCGCGAGTTCGAGATGCGTCGAATGGTCCCAGTCGGGCTCGTACCGCGCCTCCTCGTTCGAATGCCGGTAGCGCCAGGCGAAGACGACCACCAGCAGCATCACCGGGACGATGATGAGCAGCATCAGCACCGTCGACTGGATCAGGAGGTCGCGCTGCTGCGCGGCGACATCGCCCGAGGGGTCGAGCACCACGGCCTGGCAGCCGCCCAGCAGGGCCAGCAGGGGAACGAAAAGGAATAGGCGAATTCGGCTCAGCATCGGTTTTTCCGATCAAGACAGGCGGCTTTGCGCTAGTCCCACGGCGCCAACCGCGGTATTGGACAATTTGTCCAGTGCTCTTGGCGAGGTTCCTGCCGCACAAGGCAGGGCGGGACGAAAGGTCCCAACCCCGCAGCGACCAGTATTGCACACTGAGCGACGTGCCATGACTTCACAATCGGCAGCTTCTACCCTCGAGCCGGGCGCGCACCCGGAGGCGTATGGCCACAAGATCTCCCCGGGCGAGATCGCAATCGGCGTGATCATTGGCCGGACGTCGGAATTCTTCGACTTCTTCGTCTACGCCATCGCCTCGGTCCTGGTGTTTCCAAAGCTGATCTTCTCCAACGTCGATCCGCTTACCGGCACGCTCTATTCGTTCGCGATCTTCGCCCTGGCCTTCGTGGCGCGCCCCCTGGGATCGCTCATCTTCATGGCCGTCGACCGGGCCTGGGGCAAAGGGGTCAAGCTCGCGATCGCCATCTTCGCCCTCGGCAGCGCAACCGTCGCCATCGCCTTCCTGCCGGGCTACGAGACGCTCGGGTGGCTCGCCGCGGTCTTTCTCGCCGTCCTGCGCATCGCCCAGGGCCTGGCGCTGGGCGGCGCCTGGGACGGGCTGCCCTCGCTCCTCGCCCTCAACGCGCCGCGCGAACGGCGCGGCTGGTACGCCATGATCCCCCAGCTCGGCGCGCCGCTCGGCCTCATCGTCGCCAGCGCGCTCTTTGCCTTCTTCGCCTCGAACCTCTCGGCCGGCGATTTCCTCGACTGGGGCTGGCGCTACCCCTTCTTCGTCGCCTTCGCCATCAACGTCGTGGCGCTGTTTGCGCGGCTGCGCATCGTCGTGACGCCCGCCTACGAGCACTCATTCCACAGCCGCGATCTCGAGGCGGCGCCGGTGCTCGAAACGATCCGGATGGAAGGGCGCGACATCGTCATCGGCGCCTTCGCGCCGCTCGCGAGCTTCGCCCTGTTCCACATGGTGACGGTGTTTCCTCTCTCCTGGGTGTTCCTCTACACCGTGCAGCCGCCCACGCGCTTCCTCGTCATCGAGGTGATCGGGGCGGTGTTCGGCGTCCTGGCGATCCTGCTTTCGGGGCCGCTCGCCGACCGCTACGGCCGCCGCGTACTGCTCGCCGCAACCGCCATCGCCATCGGCGCCTTCTCGGGCTTTGCGCCGCAACTGCTCAACGGGGGCGACATCGGCGAGACGAGCTACATGATCGTCGGCTTTATCCTGCTCGGACTCTCCTTCGGCCAATCCTCGGGGGCCGTGGCTTCGGCCTTCGGCGCGCGCTACCGCTACACGGCCTCCGCGATCACGTCCGACCTCGCCTGGATGTTCGGGGCGGGCTTTGCGCCCTTCGTGGCCCTCGTCCTGGCGAGCCGGCTCGGGCTGCCGTTCGCCGGAGCCTATCTCCTCTCGGGAGCGGTCTGCACGCTGGCGGCGCTCGCCTTCAACCGCCGGCTCGAATTCCGCGAGCGCTGAGCGCGGCCGGCGGTATTTCGTCGCCGCGGGCGGGGACAGCTGCGGCTTGCGCCGGGCCGGCCCCCCTGCGTCGGCCGCTCATTGGCGAACGCGTTGCCCTGCAACAAAATTCATCGTCCCTCGCCATGGGCCAATGAACCCAATCTTTACCTATCCCGGCCACCTTCACGGGTAAGTTCGTTGTAGCAGAGTATCGGATATCGCGAAGCATGCGCGCGGCGCCCGCAGCCAATGACACGAAGTCGTCCGGCGCGTCGCCCGGACACCTCGCGTCATTCCGCACGCGACCCGCCGCCATGCCCCTCGCGAGGAGCCTCATATGCGGCTGATCGTCGGCATCCTCATTCTCTTCGGCTGCGTGATCGGTGGCTATGTCGCCGAGGGCGGCAACGTTGCGGTGCTGATGCAGCCGTTCGAGGCGATCATCATTCTGGGCGCCGCCATGGGCGCCTTCGTCATTGGCAACACCGGCCCGGTGCTGAAGCAGAGCGCCAAGGTCTTCGGCACGCTGTTCAAGGGGCCGCGCTACAACAAGGCGGCCTATGTCGAGCTCCTGGGGCTCCAGTTCTCGCTGTTCAAGCTGGTGCAGTCCAAGGGGGTGTTGGCCCTCGAGCCCCACATCGAGAACCCGGAAGCCTCCTCGATCTTCCAGAAATTCCCGACCTTCGCCAAGAACCACCATGCGGTTGAGTTCATGTGCGACTACCTGCGCATGGTGACCCTCGGCACGCGCAACGCGCACGAGATGGAAGCGCTGATCGACGAAGAGCTCGAGACGCACCACCAGGAGACCGAGCGGGTCGTCAACGCCATCCAGGCGCTGGCCGATGGCACGCCGGCGCTGGGCATCGTCGCCGCCGTGCTCGGCGTCATTCACACCATGGGCGCCATCAGCCAGCCGCCCGAAATCCTCGGCGAGATGATCGGCGGCGCGCTGGTCGGCACTTTTCTCGGTGTTTTCTGCTCCTATGGCTTTTTTGGCCCCATGGCACAGTCGCTGCGCAACATCTACGAGGCGGAAGCCAAGTACATGCTGTCGATGAAGGTGGGTCTTTTGGCCCACATCTCCGGCCATCCGCCGGCCATGGCGATCGAGTTTGCGCGCAAGATGCTGATGTCGGAAGTGCGGCCGACCTTCGCCGAGATCGACGAGGCGACGGCCAACCTGCCGGCCCTGGCCTAAGGGGAACGGGATGGCCGAGGCGGAAACTTTCTTCGTCGTCAAGAAGGTCAAGAAGGGTGGCCACGGTCACCATGGCGGCGCCTGGAAGATCGCCTATGCCGACTTCGTGACCGCCATGATGGCGTTCTTCCTGCTGCTCTGGCTGATCTCCATGACCACGCCCGAGCAGAAGAAGGGCATCGCCGATTATTTCGCGCCGCCCAATGTGAGCGACACGACGAGCGGCGCCGGCGGCGTGCTCGGCGGCACCGCCTATAACGACATCGGCGAGCGCATGTCGGGGTCGGCGACGGATGCCAAAACCTTCACCGCTCCACCGAGCGAGCGCAAGACCGGACCCATGGTCGCGGTGCGCGGTGGCGATACCGCGAGCCAGAGCCAGCAGGTCGGCACGAGCTCGTCGTCGGTAAACCTCAAATCCACCTTCGACCAGGACTTTCACGGCGCCGCCGCGAGCATCCGCCAGGCCTGGCAGGCGCTGCCCGACATCACCGACATCGCCGACAATCTGGTGCTCGAGGAGACCCGGCAGGGGCTCAACATCAAGATCAAGGACCAGGACGGCCGCCCGATGTTCCCGGAAGGGTCGAAATATCCCTATCCCGCGACGGTCAAGGCCATCGCCGCGCTGGCGCCCATCCTCGAGAAGTTGCCGAACCAGATCACCATCCAGGGCTTCACCGCATCGGGGGCGAGCTACTCCAATCCCCATTACGGCGCCTGGGAGCTCTCCGCCGACCGCGCCAATTCGGTGCGGCAGATTCTCGGCCAGTACGGCCTCACGGACGACCACATCAGCGCCGTGACGGGCCGCGCCAGCGCCGACCCGCTCTTCCCCGACGACCCCTATATGGCCGGCAACGATCGCGTCGAGATCACGGTGCTCTACCAGGCCCCGCCGGTCCCTGCTGGTCTCGCGCCCTGAGGGAAGATGCCGGACAGCGGGTCGTGAAGCAGGGCCGGCCGCGACTCCAAGGCTGTTGCCCACGCCGTGCCGGATGTGGTCAAACGGGCCATCGCACGGCGGACGGAGCTGCCGGGCCGCTGCCGTGAGCCAGGGCGAGAGGACAATGGCCGACCGCGACCACATCCTGGTCGTCGACGACGATCAGCGCATCCGTCAGATGCTGCTGCGCTACTTCGAGGACGAGGGCTACCGCGTCTCCGCGGTGCCCGACGGCGCCGGCATGCGCCAGCTTCTCGCCCGCGAGACGATCGATGTGATCCTCCTCGATTTGGTCCTTCCGGGCGGCGACGACGGTGTGCAGCTCGCGCGCGAAGTGCGCACGCGCTCCGACGTTCCCATCATCATGCTGACGGGGCGCAACGACGTGACGGACCGGGTCGTGGGCCTCGAGGTGGGGGCCGACGACTATATCCCGAAGCCCTTTCATCTGCGCGAAGTGCTCGCCCGCGTCCGCAGCGTCCTGAGGCGCCATCATCCCACCCCGGCCGCCCCGCCGGAGGCTGCCCTGCCGGGCGAGGTCTTCACCTTTGAAGGCTGGCGGCTCGATACGGCGCGGCGCGAGCTGCAGGACCCAAACGGGGCTGAGGTGGTCCTGACCACCGGGGAATTCGACATGCTGGTGGCGCTGGTTCGCCACCCCGGTCGCGTCATGAGCCGCGAGGTCCTCATGGACCAGACGCGCGGCCGCGAGTGGGATGCCTTCGACCGCACCATCGATGCCCAGATCGCCCGCCTGCGTAAGAAGATCGAGCCCGAGCCCGGTTCGCCCCGCCTGATCAAGTCGGTGCGCGGGGTGGGCTATGTCTTTACCGGCCGGATCGACGGTTAGCTTCGCATCCGCCGCTGCGCGGCTCAGATCGTGATCCAGACCGGCGCATGATCGCTCGCGCCCTCGACCCCGCGCACCCAGCGATCGACCTCCGCCGCCTTGAGCTTGCGGGCGAGCGGCTTGCTCAGCAGCAGATGATCGAGCCGCAGCCCCGCATCGCGTTCCCAGCGTTTTCGCATGTAGTCCCAGAAGGTGAAGATCGTCTCCTTCGGGTGCTTCTTGCGGAGCGCATCGGTCCATCCCTGCGCCAGGAGCCGCGCGAACACCTCGCGTGCCTGAGGCTGCACCAGCGCGTTGGTGTTGTAGGAGGTCGTCGAATAGATGTCCCGCGGCTCGGGCACGATGTTGTAGTCCCCGGCGAGCACGACCGGCAGGCCGGTCGCGAAAAGCTCCGCGGCATGGCTCAGCAGCCGTTCGCTCCAGGCGAGCTTGTAGTCGAATTTCGGCCCCGGCTGCGGGTTGCCGTTGGGGGCGTAAAGGCACGCGATCAGCACCCCGCCGACCGCCGCCTCGATGTAGCGCGCCTGCTTGTCGCCGGGGTCGCCCGGCAGCGCATCCCGCGTCGGCACGGGCGTTGCCCCGCGCGCGAGGATCGCGACCCCGTTCCACGCCGATTGGCCTTTCCAGACCGCGCCATACCCGGCCTTCTCCAGGGCGCCGCGGGGAAAATCGGCGTCGACGCATTTGAGTTCCTGCAGGCACACCACGTCGGGCTCGGCTTCCGCCAGCCACCCGAGGAGGTTCTCGAGCCGCTTGTTGACGTTGTTGATGTTGAAGGTCGCGATCTTCACGAGGCGATTCTGTCGACCCAGTCGCGAACCGCGTGCGCCATCGTCCCGAGGTGCTGCGCCGCCGTAAAGCCGGAGACGGCCTTGCGCGGCTTGAGGTCATGGTCGCCGTCTTCGAGCCAGAGCAGCTGGATCTGTGGCGAAAGGCCATAGGTTTCCACCTCGGCGCGGACCCCGAACTCGTCTCGCGTGCCCTGCACGATCAGCGCCGGCGTCTTCAGGCCGACGAGATGCCTGGTCCTGAGCTGCGCCGGCCGCCCCGGCGGGTGGAAGGGATAGCCGAGGCACAGCAGTCCGGCGATGCGGCGCGCCTCGAACAGGGCGTCGGCGACCATGCTCGCGACGCGCCCGCCCATCGACTTGCCCCCGATGATCAGCGGC
>DASZTU010000416.1:0-16367 GCA_035547975.1 Devosiaceae bacterium
ACCTATGACGGCATCGCCGTCTACGCCTCGAACGCGCGGCTCTGGAACGCCAAGATCATCAACTACTCGCGCGAGCCCCGGCGCATGGTGGAGGTGACCATCGGCATCGGCCTGAGGAGCTCGATCGCCGAGGCCCGCGAGGTGTTTCTCAACGTGGCGAGGGCTGAGCCGCGCGTGCTGGCCGATCCGGCCCCCTCGGCCTTCGTCGGCGATCTCGGACCGAGCTCGATGCCGCTGACCATGCGCGCCTGGGTGAAATCGTCCGACTGGTGGGACACCAAGCTCACCCTGATCGAGCAGGGAAAGCTCGCGCTCGAGGCGGCGGGCATCGAGATCGCCTCGCAAAAGCTCGACGTGGCGATCGTCCGTGAGGTCGCGGGAGGCACGCCGCCCCTCCCCGCCGGGCCCGGCCCCGCTGCCCCCGGCAGCGGCGATCCCGCGGGGCCCAGGGCCGGGTAGCCCTCGGCGCCCGCGGCGGCGCTGGCTACCCTATTCGTGGCCGTTGAGCCCTTCGAACGCCTTATCGCCCCAGAGGGCGGCGACCGACGCATTCTTGCCGCACCCGGCCCGGTACATCTGGTACCACTGCGCCCGTGTGTAGCCCATCTGGAACTGATCGTCGCCCTTCCAGAACTCCTGGTGGTAGTCCTCGGCCGGCCAGAACGTGAGCCCGTCGCCCTTGATGATGCCGGTGACGATCGGCTTGCCGAGCTCCTTTGCGATCTCGTCCTTGCTCTTCACCGCCTCGTCATACTGCGAGGGGTCGAGCGGAAAGAGCGCCGGGCGGTAGCTGTCGCCCTTGTCGCAGAACTGGCCGGTATCGTCGGTCGGATCCGTGAGATGCCAGTAGGCGTCGAGCAGCTTGGCGTAGCTCGTGACCGCCGGGTCGTACTCGACCTTGACCGCCTCGCGATAGCCCGTGGTCTCGGTCCCCACCTGCTCGTAGGTCGGGTGCGGCATCGTCCCGCCCATGTAGCCGGTCGTGGTCTTGAGCACCCCCGGCGCGTGGTCGATGTCGCTCTGCACGCTCCAGAAACAGCCGCCGGCGAAGATCGCGGTGGCGGTGTCCTTGGCGAAGGCCGCGGCACCGCCGGCGAGCCCGCTCGAGGCCAGCATGAAGGTCGAGAGTGCAGCCAGTCGAAGCCCATGCCTGAGCATGTTGTTTCCTCCAGGATTGTCTGGAGCATAGTTGAGCGGCCAGAACTTCACGCGCAACACAAAGAAACGTGCGGCGCGCGTTCCGCTGGCTCGCCGACGCGCTATTCGCGCGTCAGCGCCTCGACCGGATCGAGATGCGCCGCCGAGCGGGCGGGCATGAAGCCGAAGGCAATGCCGATCACCGTGGACGAGACGAAGGCGGCAATGATCGAAACCGCCGAATAGGAGAGCCGCAGCGACGAAACGAACTGCGTGGCGATTTCGCCGCCGATCAGGGAAAGGCTCACCCCCGCTGCGCCGCCCACGATGCACACCAGCACCGCCTCGATCAGGAACTGCCGCATGATGTCGCCCGGGCGCGCTCCGACCGCCATGCGAACGCCGATTTCGCGGGTGCGCTCCGTGACCGAGACCAGCATGATGTTCATGACCCCGATGCCGCCCACGATGAGCGAAATCACCGCGATCATGGCGACGAGCAGGGTCAGCGTCTGGGCGCTCGTCTCGATGGTCGAGCGGATCGTGTCGGTATTCTGCAGGTGGAAGTCGTTGGCGTTGTGGCGTTGCTGGAGGAGCGCCGTGATCTGCTGCTCGGCCTGGCTCATGTCGTAGTTGTCGCTGATGCGCACCGAGATGCTCGAGAGGTAGTTCTGCCCGGTGATGCGCCCCATGGCGGTGGTGTAGGGCGTCCAGATGTTGATCGTATCGGCCGGCCCGAAGCCGACGGCGCTCGCCTGCGCCACGCCGACGATCCTGAGCGGCACGTGGTTGACCATCAGCACCTGCCCCACCGGATCGCTGCCGTCGGCAAAGAACGTGCTGCGGGCGTTGGTATCGATCACCGCTTCCTGCGTCTGGTTGCGCACGTCGTCGGCCGAGAACCCGAGCCCCTCGAGGATGGTCGCCCCGCTGACGCGGAAATACTCGGCGCTCACCCCGTTGATCCTGAGGTTGGCGGTGACGTTGCGGTAGATGCCCGTGCCGTTCGCCTGCACGGTGGGCGAGACGCTGTCGGCAAAGGATTGCTGGCCGATCGCCACGGCATCCCCCGGCACCAGCGTGCGCACGCGCGCCTGGCGGATATCGCCGAAACCGCTTCCTGGCAGCACGTTGATGGTGTTGGTGCCGATCGACGAGATGCTCTCCAGCACCCGCTCCTGGCTGCCCTGTCCGAGCGCCACCACGGACACGACGGAGGCGATGCCGATGATGATGCCCAGCATGGTGAGAAAGGTGCGGAGGCGATGCGCATTCATGGACCGCAGCGCCATGCTCGCGGACTCGACGAACACGTCGATTGCTTCGCGCCAGCCCGGCAGCGGCGTGAGCTCCTCCTTGCGCAGCGCGGCGGTCGCGAGGTCGCGCTTGCGGGTATCGGAGGTGATCACCCCGTCCGAAATCTCGATGATGCGCTCCGCCCGGCTCGCGACGTCCGCATCGTGCGTCACGATGATGATCGTGTGCCCCTCGGCGTGCAGCTCGGCGAGGAGCGCCATGAGTTCGGCGCCGCTCTTGCGATCGAGCGCGCCGGTCGGCTCGTCTGCGAGGATCACGTCGCCCCCGTTCATCAGCGCGCGGGCGACGCTCACCCGCTGCTGCTGGCCGCCGGACAGCTCCTGCGGGCGATGATCGAGCCGGTCGCCCAGCCCCAGCCGCGTCAGCAGACCCTCGGCGCGGCGGTGCCGCACCCCGGCCGCGACGCCCGCATAGACCGAGGGAACCTCGACGTTCTCGACCGCATCCAGGTCGGGCAGCAACTGGTAGCGCTGGAAGATGAAGCCGATGTTCTCGCGCCGCAGCCGCGCCACCTCGTTCGGCGAGAGCGCCGAGACGTCTTCGCCCTTGAAGCGATAGGTGCCGGTCCAGTCGCGGTCGAGGCAGCCGATGACGTTCATCAGCGTCGATTTGCCCGAGCCGGACTGGCCGATGATCGCGACCATCTCGCCCGGGTAGATCGTGAGGTCGACGTCCTTGAGCGCGGCAAACGATTCCTCGCCCGCCTGATACTGCCGCGTCAGGCCGTGGATTTCGATGAGCGGCTCCACCATGGTCAGAACCCGAGCATGCCGCCGGGCTGCCGGAAGCGGCTGAAGCCGCCGCTCCGCGACGCGCCGCCCCGCCCGTTCGCGCTCGCGCCCGCCGCGTTTCCGTTGCCGGCGAAGTGCGCGCCGGTCGCGACCACCCGATCGCCCTCGTTGAGACCGCTCCTGATTTCGGCCGTCACGTTGTTGTTGAGCCCGACTTCGACACGCTTCGGCTCGGTCTTGCCGGTTGCGGGATCATAGACCGCGGCCACATAGCCGCCGCGGGGCGTTTTCGTGAGCGCCGAGGAGGGCACGGTGAGGACGTTCTTGGCCTCATCGAGCACGATCGTGACCTGCGCCGTCATGTCGATCCTGAGCTTGCCATCCGGATTGGGCACCTGGAACAGGCCGTTGTAGTAGATGGCCGCATTGGTCGAGGGGGT
Source organism: Devosiaceae bacterium (assembly GCA_035547975.1). Classification (GTDB taxonomy): domain Bacteria; phylum Pseudomonadota; class Alphaproteobacteria; order Rhizobiales; family Devosiaceae; genus DASZTU01. The sequence continues at coordinate 3,626 of DASZTU010000416.1, forward strand.
CGTGGTGTCGCTATCCGTTGCGACTGAATCCGGCGCCGGATCGACGGACAGAAGGGTTGCGGCAATCTTGTTGTCGGGCTCGCCCAGTATGGTGAAATAGACCGGCTGTCCCGCCTTCACGCGGGGCACGTCGGCCTCCGAAATCTGCGCCTTGATGACCATCGTCTCGAGGTCGGCGAGCTTGACGATCGTCGGGCTCGACTGCACCGCGTTGACCGACTGGCCCGCATCCACCAGCACCGCCACGATCGTGCCGTCCGAGGGGGCGGTAATCTTGGTGCGGCTGAGGTTGAGATTGGCGTTGTCGACGGCAAGCTCGGCCTGCTGCAGCTGGGCCTGGAGCACCTCGACCTGTGCGCTCGCCGTCTGCACGGCCGCCTGCGCGGTCTCGAGATCGGACTGGGCGACGAGCCCCTTCGAGGAGAGCGTCTTCTGCCGATCGAGGGTCGCCTGCGCCTGCTTGACGGCCGCTTGTTGCGAATGAAGCTGCGCGGTCACGCTGGCGAGGGCCGCCTGTGCGCTCTTGACCGCGTTCTGCTGGTCGCGCGGGTCGATCTCGGCGATCGGGTCGCCCTTCTTGACCGTGTCGCCGACCTTGACGTCGAGCTTGTTGATGACGCCGGAAACCTGGGCACCGACGCTGACCAGCGTATTGGCCTGCAAAATCCCGTTGGCGAGTACCGTCTGCTGCACGTCGCCACGCGCCACGGCAACCGTATCCGGCACGACCCGCGCGTCGGACTGCGTGTACCTCTGCCAGCCGTACCAGCCGGCAACGCCGAGGACGATCACGGCAAGCAGCAGCCAGAGGCCGCGGCCGCGGCGGCGCCGGCGCACCGGCTTGGCCGCGGGTTTGGCAGGGGCCGGGCGCGCGCCGTTCGCCAGAACAGCCGCGTCACCCTTCGAGGTTATATTTTTGTAATGAAACATACGACCTCGTAATCCTTATCTCTCGCGCCCGCCCGCTTCACACTGAATGCCACAAGTGCAGTCGATGCAATTATCCAGGTAGCATGAAGGTCACTGGCCGCGCACGAATACATTTGTTTCTGAATGTTTCTGCGTTCCAGCATATCGAGTACCGGGAGTCATTCTGCGATTAATTGAGCATTGCCGGACGGATCGGCAATAGCATTTCCCAAGAAATCTGAACGACAGCCGAACAACAACCCAAGACGGCCGCCCCGTCGCCTGCCACAGCCAAGGGCGGGCGCGCAAGCGGCGCCTTGATCCAGCGCAACATTGCGTTCGGGGCGTGAAGGTCGCGGGAGGGGCGGGAAGCCCGCTCGTCATGCGCTACGGGCCGGGCCAAGCCAATGCACCCGGCCGGGCGATCCCCCGCCGGGCGCGATTGTTCTGCCTGCGATTCGGATTTCGCCCTGGGGGCTAGAATGCGCCCGGAAAGGCGCCCCCATCCATCAGGAGATTTTGCCCGGTTATGTAACCCGCGTGCACGGAGCAAAGAAACGCGCAGGCCTCGCCGAATTCTTCGGGGGTGCCGAAGCGCCCGGCGGGAATCTGCGCCGCGCGCTGCGCCGAGGCCTCCTCGACGCTGATGCCGCGCGCCCTGGCTTCCCGCTCCGCCCCGGCGCGCTGCCGGTCGGTGGCGAAGCTGCCGGGCAGGAGGTTGTTGATCGTGACGTTGTCGCCGGCGACGGTGCGCGCGACACCGGCGAGGAACGAGGTCAGCCCCGCCCGGGCGCCGGAGGAAAGGTCGAGGCCCGGAATCGGCGCCTTCACCGAGCTCGACGTGATGTTGACGATGCGCCCGAAGCTGCGGCGCCGCATCGCCGGCAGCGCCCGCTGGATCATCTCGATCGGGGTGATCATGTTGGCGATGACGCCGTCGATCATCTTCTGCCGGTCGAGCTCGGAAAAATCCCGGAAGGGCGGGCCGGCATTGTTGTTGACGAGGATGTCCGGCTCGGGGCAGGCGGCGAACAGCCGCTCCTGCCCCTCTTTCGTCGCGACGTCGGCCACGACCGCCGTGACCTTGCCGCCCGTCGCGGCGCGGATTTCATCGGCCGTCCGGGTCAGCCGGTCGGCGTCGAGCCCGTTGATCACGACCTCGACACCCTCGGCGGCAAGCGCCCAGGCACAGCCGCGCCCGAGCCCCCGGCTCGATGCGCAAACGATGGCCTTCCGGCCCGCAATGCCGAGATCCACGGCTCTACCTCCCGACCGAAATCAACCCGCGAGCGCGCCCTGTGCCGGGGCCCCGCGCTCCACCAGGAGCCGGTTGTAGGCGTTGATGAAGGCGCGGGCGGAAGCGACGAGCGTATCGGGCTCGGCGGCGTTGCCGGAAACGATCCGGCCGCCCTGCTCGAGCCGCACATGCACGCTCGCCTGCGCGTCCGTGCCGCCAGTCACGCCATCCACCGCATAGAGCACGAGATGGGGGTTGGCGCCGACGGCCTGCTTTACGGCATTGAAGATCGCGTCCACCGAGCCCGTCCCGTCATAGGCCACCGATACCGGTTCGCCGTCGATCGACACGGTCATGTTGCAGCGGTGCTCGCCGCCGGTCTTGGAGACGACCTCCATGTCGACGAGCTTGATGCGGTCGTCCACCGACCCGGCTTCGTCGTCGACCAGCGCCACGATGTCGGCATCGTAGATGTGCTTCTTGCGATCGGCGAGATCCTTGAAGCGGACGAACGCCTCCTGGAAGGCGTTGTCGCCAAGGTCATAGCCCAGTTCCCTGAGCTTGTCCTTGAAGGCGGCGCGCCCGGAGTGCTTGCCCATCACCAGCGTCGTTTCCTTGATGCCGACGGAGGCCGGCGTCATGATCTCGTAGGTTTCCGCGTTCTTCAGCATGCCGTCCTGGTGGATGCCGCTTTCGTGCGCGAAGGCGTTCTTGCCGACGATCGCCTTGTTGAACTGAACCGGGAAATTCGACGCTGCCGAGACGACCTTGCTGGCGCGGCTGAGATGGGTCGACTGGATGTTCGTGTAATAGGGCATCGCGTCGCCGCGCGTCTTGAGCGCCATCACGATTTCCTCGAGCGCGGCGTTCCCCGCGCGCTCGCCGAGGCCATTGATGGTGCACTCGACCTGCCGCGCCCCGCCGCGCACCCCGGCCAGCGAATTGGCGACCGCCATGCCGAGGTCGTTGTGGCAATGGGTCGAGAAGATCACCTTGTCGGCGCCCGGCACGCGCTCGATCAGCGACCGGATCAGGTGGTAGTATTCCTCCGGCACGGCGTAGCCGACGGTGTCCGGGATGTTGATGGTCGTGGCGCCCGCCCGGATCGCCAGCTCGACGCAACGGCAGAGATAGTCGACCGGCGTCCGGGTCGCGTCCATCGCGCTCCACTCGACGTTGTCGATGAGGTTGCGCGCCTGCGTCACCGTCGCCGTGATGATCTCGAGCACCTCTTCCTGCGATTTGCGCATCTGGTGCGCGAGGTGGATCGGCGAGGTTGAAACGAAGGTGTGGATGCGGCCCCGCCCGGCGTGGCGCACCGCCTGCCCGGCGCGGTCGATATCGGCGGGAATGGCGCGGGCGAGCCCGGCGATCACCGCGTTTTTCGACCGCTTGGCGACCTCGCAGACCGCCTCGAAGTCGCCGTTCGAGGCAATGGGAAAGCCCGCCTCGATGATGTCCACGCCCATATCGTCGAGGATTTCGGCGATCTGCAGCTTCTCCTCGAGGGTCATGGTCGCGCCGGGCGATTGCTCGCCGTCGCGCAGGGTGGTGTCGAAAATGTAGACGCGGTCCTTGTTGCTCTGGGACACGGCTTCGGTGCTCATCTCGGTCTTCCTTCAAGCGGCGCGGGCGAAAAGCTCAGCCCCGCCGGACTGTTGCGGTTCGGCTTGGCGCAATCCCCTGACCACCCGCTCGCGTGCCGAGCTGCCGGTACTCAGGGGCTGATAAGAAGGAGAAGCAGCGCCGCAGGGAGCAGCAGCAGGGTCGCAAGCAACATCAGGCGGACCCGGTCCGCCCGCTGCTGGGCTGCGATGGCAATGGCGCGCTGGCGCTGCATGACAGATCCCGTGCCGAAATGCACGGGCGGGAAGATGCGCGAATTCGCTCGCGAGCGCAAGCCCGGAGTCCCCCTGGGGAAGGGGCCGAGTTGGATTTTCAAACTGACCCGCTACCGTCCCGCAGTATGGACCGCAACCGTCCCGCGCCGGCCCGTCTTCACTCGAAGGCGAAGACGGCGCTCAGGATGAGCAGCAGGAAGACGACCAGCATGCCCCCGCCGACGCGCGGCATCATCTGGCCGGCGGCCCGGTCGCCGCCTTCGGCGCGCTTGAGCAGGATGCCGGCGTAGATCACGCCCGCGAGCAGCAGCACGACGAGGATCATTTTGACCGCGAACCAGGTGGCATTGGGCGGATTCCAGCCGAACCGCAGCCAGAGGATCAGTGGTCCGGTCACGATGAGGGTGCCGATCGCGGCGCGGCCGACCGTCGACAGCCCGTGCGCGATGTTGAACAGCACTGGACGGGTGTCCGGCGTCGCGGCCGCCATCTGCCGGCCGACAACGGGCATGCCGAATGACACGGCACCACCCGCCGCCAGCGCGGCCAGGTGTATCCAGAACAGCAGGCTTGCGACTGATTCCATAGTGCCCCCCTCCCTTGTGGTCAGGGCAAGCCTACGCCCGGGAGAAGGGAGTCGACAACCCGCGCGGATCCCGCGAGGCGGCCAGGTCAGTTGAAGGCGAGGACGGCGGCCAGCACCACGAGAACGAACGCGATGCTTGCGGCGAGGCGTCCCTGCCGGACCAGCGGCTGCGCCGCGGCGTCACCGTTGCGAAAGCGCCGGAAGGCGCGCCCGTAGATGACGAGCGCGACGATGACGACCAGCACCAGCACCATCTTGATGGCGAACCAGGTTCCGTTCGGAACCACGCCGCCCCATTTGAGCCAAAGCATCAGCAAGCCCGTGACGATCAGCAGTCCGAGTGCCGCCCGCCCTACCCGTTCCAGCCAGGCCGCCGCCTGGAAGATCGTGGCGCGCTGGTCGGCGGTGGCGGCCGGCAGCAATCGGGCATTGATCACGCCCCCGACGATTGCGGCACCGCCCATGCCGAGCCCGATGAAATGCAGCCACAGCAGGATTTCACTAACTATCGCCATCGTTTCCTCCTTTGGAGGCGCAGCCGGACGGTCAGTCGTCGAGGTCGAGCGCCCCCTCGCCCACGATCACCGCGTGGCCGCCGATGCCGCCATGGGTCAGCACCCCGGCCTCCTTCTTCAGTTGCACCGCGATGCGGCACGGGCGGCCCATCTCGAGCCCCTGGCGGATGTGATAGTCGACCTGCCCGTCCGCAAAGCTCGTATGCTGCGCGAGGAGCCCAATCAGCGCCGCCGCCGCCGATCCCGTGCCCGAATCCTCGCCGATTCCCATGCCGGGCGAGAACATGCGGGCCGCAAAGTCGACGCCCGCCTCGCCCTTCGCGTCGGTGAAGACGTAGACGGAGTTGTCGCCCAGCGGAAAGGTTTGCGCCCATTCGCTGGTGTCGAGCTTGAGGCGCTTCAGCACCTGTGTGTTGCGCACCGGCACGAGGTAGAACACGACGCCCGCAGAATAGACCGCCGGATGGTAGGGGCCGCACCCGATCTCGTCCTGACGGATGCCGAGCGCCTTGGCGAGCGCCGCCTTTTCCGGCGGCTTGCCCATTTCGACCGGCAGCTGCGGCAGGCCGAACCGGGCGAGGCCGGTTCGCTTGTCGATGCGGTCGACGAGGCACGTGACGACGCCGACCCGCTCCTCGACGCGAACCGCCGAGAGGCGATTGTGCAGCGCCAGCACCACGGCTGCCCCGACCGTCGGGTGCCCGGCGAACGGCAGTTCCGTCACCGGCGTGAAGATGCGCACCCCGGCGGTCATGCGCTCGTTCTGCGGCCTCGTCAGGAACACCGTCTCGGACAGCGCGAATTCCCTGGCGATGGCCTGCATCTGGTCGTCGAGCAGCCCGTCGGCCTTGAGCACCACCGCCAGCTGGTTGCCGCTCAATGGCTGGGTCGTGAACACGTCGAGCAGCAGGAAATTGAGCTTCATCGTGGCCCCCCGGCGCGCGAAGTTCGATGAGAGTCTGGGCCAACTGTCAAGCGGGCGCGGATTTCAGCCTTGCGCTTCGGGGCCCAGCGCCCAGGCCGCCGGGTCGTGACCGAGAAAGGCGGCGACCGCCGCAACCGCAAAGCCGTGGTCGTCGCGCTCCGGCAAACCCGAGATCGTCACCGATCCGATGACGCCGACCCCCGCGATCGAGATCGGAAAGCCGCCGCCGGCAATGGCGAAATCCTCGACCGGCAACGCCCGGTGCACCGGAAAGACGCGCTCCTCGAAGGCGCGCTCGAGCACCACGCGATAGGTCGATTTGTGGAACTGGCGCACGGTGTTGGATTTCCGCCGCACCCATTCGGCGTTGTCGCGCGTCGCCCCCGGCAGGGCCGCAAAGAACAGCGGCCGGTCCCAGAGGCGAATGTCGACCACCATGGGCAGCCTGCCCTCGAGGCCGCGGTGGAAGATGGCGCTGCCGAGGGCGAACGCCGCCGCCTCGTCGAAGCGGGGGAAGACGAGCCCCCTTTCCTGCTCGATGATCTTGGCGATGTCGTCGGCTTTGGCCATTCCCGTCCCCCGGTAGGTCGCGCCTGCCTTGCAGGCGCTGTGCCTCAGTCCAAGAGGCCCATGTGCTTCTGCCAGGCGACCATCAGCGGCTCGCGCGAGGGCGGCTGGCCGGGGAAGTTCGGCACATCGGGATCGATTTCGACCCAGGGGGCACGGCTGTCGGTCCAGATGTTGCCGATGGGCCGCGCCCAGCGGCTGTCATCGAGCGTCCCCGGCCGCATGACGATGAAGTCGGGCGTCGCAAGCGGCTCGTGGAAGACGCGGATGCTGCAGACCGGGCACGAGTGCTGGCGCACGGTCCGGCCGCTGTCCGCGGGCTTGTCGAAGGCGATCGTTTCACCCTGCAGTATCGTGAAGTCCGCCCGCCGGACGATCATCGAGGCGGAGTAGTCGGCGCCGGACGTGCGCTGGCAATCCTTGCAGTGGCAGTTGTAGACGCCGAGCGGCGCCGCGCTGAGCCGGAAACGGATGGCGCCGCAAAGGCATCCGCCCTCAACCGGAAAACTTGGCAGGCGATCCGCCATCTCCTCCCCCATTGGCAAGCTGCATGGCCCGTTCAGTAGCGGTTCAGCCGCCGCGATGCAAAGGCCCCTTCCTTCAAAATCAGGGACGACACATCATGGACAAATCGATCGTGAACACCATCGTTGCCGCCCTGGTGCGGCAGAACCGCCAGCGCCGCGCCGTGAACGACCTGCTGGCGCTCGACGACCGCCTGCTCGAGGATATGGGCTTCAGCCGCGGCAGCATCCGCCAGACGGTCCGCCGGGGCGGCCGCGGCTGACCGCAAGGGTAATCGCCCGGGGAGCAGGGCCGCGTGCCGCCCTGCCCCCGAGGCATTTACGCCGGCGAGGGCTGTTCCCGCCGCAGCCGTCGGCCATCGAGGCTCCACGCCCCAGGCCCGGCGAAGACCAAATAGAGGAACACGAAGCAGAACAGCACGGCCGATTCGCCGAAGTTCTGCAGCGGGAAGAATCCGCCGCGCGGCACGTGTGCCATCCAGTAGGCGACCGCCATCTCGCCCGACATGACGAGGGCGGCGAAACGCGTGCCGAAGCCCACCAGCACCAGGAGACCACCGACGATCTCGATGCAGCCTGCCAGCATGAGTTGCGGCGGCAGGCCGCCGGCGGGGCCCGGCCGGCCGGAGGCGGGAAAATCGAAGAATTTCTGCGTGCCGTGTTCGATGAAGAGAAGCGCCGCGACGATGCGCAGCAGCGCGAGCGCGATCGGCGCGTATTTCTCGAGGGAGTCGAAAGTCATTGGGCCTCTTCTTGTGCGTGCCGCCTGCCAGATCCCCTTTGGCCCTTTAACGCGCGACGCCACGAGGTGGCACCCAAAACCGGCCGGACGCTGCGTTCGCTGGGGGCAAACAGCCGCCCTCGGGCTCCCGGTCGCTGACCCGGCGTGCCGCTCCCGCCCCGGTTGACATTCATCGTATGAAGGCGATGATCGGCGGCAGGGCCCGCCCCATCCTCCTCCCCGGCGGGCGCCATTTTCCGCACTCTCAGAGGTTTTGCCATGCAGTACACCCACCTTGGCCGGACGGGGCTTTCCGTCAGCCGGCTCTGCCTCGGCACGATGAATTTCAGCTGGACCACGACCAAGGAAGATGCCTTCAGGATTATGGACAGCGCCCATGCCGTCGGCATCAACTTCTTCGATACCGCCAACCGCTATGGCCGGCCGGCCCCCGGCGCGACGGAATCGCTGATCGGCGAGTGGTTCGCCCAGGGTGGCAATCGCCGCGAAAAAACCGTCCTCGCCACCAAGCTCTACGGCGACATGGGCGACTGGCCCAACGAGGGCAAGCTCTCGGCGCTGAACATCCGCCGGGCGCTCGACGCGAGCCTCAAGCGCCTCCGGACGGACTATGTCGACCTCTACCAGTTCCACCACATCGACCGGCTGACGCCGTGGGAGGAGATCTGGCAGGCCATGGAAGTGGCCGTGCAGCAGGGCAAGATTCTCTACGCCGGGAGCTCCAACTTCGCCGGCTGGCACATTGCCAAGGCGCAGGCCGAAGCGCAGCGGCGCAATTTCGTCGGCCTCGTCTCCGAGCAGTCGATCTACAACCTCATCGAGCGCACGGTGGAGCTGGAAGTCCTGCCCGCCTGCCGTGATTTCGGCTTGGGCGTGATCCCCTGGTCGCCGCTCCACGGCGGCCTCCTGGGCGGCATCATCCGCAAGACCCAGACCGGTGTCCGCCGCCTCGAGGGCCGAGCCGCCGAGACGGTGGAACGCATGCGCCCGGCCCTCGAAAAATACGAGGCGTTCTGCGCCGAGCTCGGCCACGAGCCGGGCGACGTGGCGCTCGCCTGGCTGCTGCACCAGCCGGCGGTGACCGCGCCCATCATCGGGCCGCGCGAGCAGGCCCAGCTCGACGCGGCCGTTCGCGCCCTCGACCTCAAGCTCGACGAGGCGGCCCTCGGCCGGCTGGACGAAATCTTCCCGGGTCACAAGACCGCGCCCGAAGACTACGCCTGGTAAATCGACCTCCGGCGGCGGTGGGCGCCCTGCCCGCCGCCGGCCCGCTGGTCACCCTATCGTCAGGGAGTGCCGTGCGGCTGCGGGGTCCCGCCAGGACGTGCCGCTTCCACGGGAGAATCGACCGAGCCCTAGTCCTTGCCTTCCACGAATGCTCTGAGCCGCTCGATCCGGGCGTCCCATTGCGCGGAAATCCGGTCGAGACAGGCGCGGATGGCCGCGAGCTGTTGCCCCTCGAGCTGCCATTCCCGGTCCCGCCCCACCCGGCCGCTGCTGACGACGCCGGCGCTTTCAAGCACCTTAAGGTGCTTGGTGAGGCCCTGCCGCGTCAGCCCGGCTCCCCGCTTGAGCTCAGTGGTCGCGAGCGGCCCCTCCCTGCAGAGGCGCACGACCATCGCCAGCCGCACGGGATCCCCGAGCGCGGCAAAGATCGGCGCGGCGTCCTCGGGGCGGTCGGCGCCCGCCCCCTGCCCGGCGGCCGTCTTCATCATGGGAGAAGTCCGCGGGCGAGGTACTTTTCGATGAGCCTCGTCTGGTGGGCCCAGCCCTCGGCGTTCCCCCGCATCGTTTCGTCCCGTCGGGGCAGCGGCAGTTGCGCGAACCCCGACTCGACGATCGTGAGCAAGGTCCCGCCTTCGACCTCCGCCAACTCGAACGTCACGAGCGTCATCGGCTCGCCCGAGTAGTCATGGCCGGGATCGACCGCGCCCGGATGCCAGCGGAACGAGAACAGCCGCATGGGTTCGATTCGCTCGACCACGATGCGCCACGGTGTCCCGGCATAGGGCGCCTGCATGCGCGCCACCTCGGGATCGACCTCAGTCGGAACGATGCGCCCGACGGCTTCCCTGCCCGCCACGAACGGCCCCTCGATCTTTGCGCCGAACCAGGCGCCGAAGCGGGCGGAATCGGTGATCGCGAGCCACACCCGATCGAGCGGGGCCTTGAGGACGATCTGCTTTTCAATCCGGTCGTGGTCCATGAGCAACCTCCTGGCTGCTCCAGCCCTAACCCCTCTCCGCCCAAGGCGCAACCTTTTTGTTGCGCCTGAGGACAAGGGTCACGAACGATGAGGGATCGGTCCTGCAGGCCGCGAGCTGCCCGAATCCGCCTAACGCGGCACGGGAATGGTGTAGGTGCCGGCGGGCGTGTTGACGATCGGGAGGCCCCCCGGCTCGCCCCATTCGGTCCCGCCGACGGCGTTCCCGAAGCTCTGCTGCACATAGACGCCGCCGGTGACCTTGAGGCAGACGCCGTCACCGATCTCGAAACCGCGGCCCTTGAGCGCGCACGAATTGAGCGTGGTGAAGGTGGAGGATGCGGGCTTCTTTTGCTCGGCCGCCGCGGCGGGCAGCAAGGTCGCGAGCACGAGGACGGCAGCGATCAGTGCAGGTTTCATGGGCATTGTCCGTTTCCGCCGGGTGCCGATCGTGGCACCGCCTGAATCTTCCCGCAAGGGTTGCCGCACTTCATGGCGAAATCCCGGCAAAAACAACCCCGTGCCGATGGGGACCGGCACGGGGTCTTTCGACCATCAGGCGCAAGAGGCGGCGCCGCTTCGCGAACGGCCTCGTTCTGCTCTGGTCCTGCCTAGTTCTTGCTCTTGTCGACCAGCGCGCCCGCCTTGATCCAGGGCATCATGCCCCTGAGCTTTTCGCCCACTTCCTCGATCTGGTGCCTGTCGTGCATGCGCCGGGTCGCCTTGAATTGCGGCTGGCCGGCCTTGCATTCCTGGATCCAGTTCGAGGTGAACTTGCCGGTCTGGATGTCCTTGAGGATCGCCTTCATCTCCTCCTTGGTCTGCGAATTGATGATGCGCGGACCCGAGACATACTCGCCATATTCGGCGGTGTTGGAGATCGAATAGTTCATGTTGGCGATGCCGCCCTGGTAAATCAGGTCGACGATCAGCTTCACTTCGTGCAGGCACTCGAAATAGGCCATTTCGGGCGCGTATCCCGCCTCGACCAGCGTCTCGAAGCCGGAACGGATGAGTTCGACCAGCCCGCCGCAGAGCACCACCTGCTCGCCGAAGAGGTCGGTTTCGCACTCTTCCTGAAAGGTCGTCTCGATCACCCCCGACCGGCCGCCGCCGATCGCCGAGGCATAGGCGAGCGCGATGTCGTGCGCATTGCCCGAGGCGTCCTGGTCGACCGCGATGAGGCACGGCACGCCGCCGCCCTTCTGGTATTCGCCGCGCACCGTGTGGCCCGGCCCTTTCGGCGCGATCATGATGACGTCCACCGTCTTCTTCGGCTCGATCAGCGAGAAATGCACGTTGAGGCCGTGCGCGAAGGCGAGCGCCGCGCCGTCGCGGATATTGGGCTCGATTTCGTTCTTGTAGACGTCGGCCTGCAGTTCGTCGGGGATCAGCATCATGATCACGTCGGCCCATTTGGCGGCATCGGCGATCGACATCACCTTGAGCCCCTCGCCCTGCGCCTTCTTGGCCGAGGCGCCATCGGGGCGGAGCGCCACGACGACTTCCTTGACGCCGGAATCGCGCATGTTGAGCACGTGCGCGTGGCCCTGCGAGCCATAGCCGACGACGGCCACCTTCTTGTTCTTGATGATGTTGAGATCGGCGTCGCGATCGTAAAACACACGCATGGATGTCTCCCTGTCTTGCGTCCCTGGCCCTTGGGCCGATTGGTTTTTCCGGTGCTTCGTGGCCGGCTCGACGGCCCTGCCAACTCACCGGGAATTCTTCAGCGCCTCATCCTGAAGCACCCGCGGCGGCCTCGAACGAAATCCGCCTCAGCGCACCCCATAGAGAGCGAAAAACTGCTCCGTCGCCGCCTGCGCCTCGCGCTCGATTGCCCCCGGGGACGGCTTGAGCTCTTCACCCAGCAGCAGCCGGATCTGCACGTCGCGCACCACGAGGCCGAAGAAGACGCGATACGCTTCTTCGGCGCTGTCGAAGCGCAGCAGCCGCGCCTCCCGCCCCGCCTCGAGCACCGGCTTCAGGCGCTGCCGGATGGCGAGCGGCCCGTTCTCGAGCACGATCGCGCCGAGACCGCGCTTTTCCTCGGCCGCGTGCGCGATGGCGAGCCGGTTGAGCGTCACCGAAACCTCCCCGACAATGGTGCCGAGGAGGTCGCGCGCGAACTGCTCGACGCTCGTCCGCAGCGTTGCCGCATCGAGGTGCCAGCGGTCGACATGCGGCATCCTCACCTTGGCCGCCTGCCACTGGACGGTCGCGGTCAGCAGCCCGTCGCGGTCGCCGAACCACTTGTAGAGGGTTTCCTTCGAGCAGCTGGCGCGGCGCGCCACCGCGGTCATCGTGAGGCGGTCCGCGCCCTCGACCAGGAGCCCCAGCGCCGCCGTCAGCACCGCCTGCTGGCGCGGCGTAAAAACCTCCTCGTTCGCCCTGATGGCCACCGCCATCGCACACCTCCCATCCGGGTGCCGGCTCCCACCGGCTCCGCCTTGCGAACCCGCGCCCGGCCTTCGGGCGACACCCCGGGGTTCTGCGTTCCGGGCGGCAACTAGCCCGGGCTCCGCGTTCCGGCCGGCACCCGCCCCGGGGTCCGCGTTCTCCCCGATCGCTCGGCGTCTCATTCCCGGGGGCAGACTGCCCAGGGTTCGACGAAAACGCCAGTTTCCCGCCTGCCCCGCAGCGCTCACTCGTTTCGCTTCCGTACCGTAACGTACGGTTCGGCGCAAGAGGCA
>DASZTU010000417.1:0-3252 GCA_035547975.1 Devosiaceae bacterium
AGGATCTGGCGGATCTCGTCGCGGTGATCGAGCGGCAGGAGGCGATCCACCCCCTCGACCATCCCGCCCCAGTCGAGCAGCAGGTAGAACGCGACGACCGCGCTGACGACGATGACGGCGAACACCGAGATGACCGTGAGCCCGCTTTGCGTGATGTAGAAGGTGGCCTGGGCGGTGAGTGCCGGCAGGTTGTTGAGCCAGTCGGTAAGGCTCGTTTCGAATTGCGCCACGCGCTCGGCGCCGAGCCAGGCGTTCAGCGCCGGCACCCATTCATTGGCGAGCGAGCGCAGGGTCGAAACGTAGCCCGGCAGGCGGAAGGCGAGGTCGATGATCTGCCGCGTCACGAGCGGCACGACGAGGATCATGATGCCGACGATGATGGCGAGGACCACCACCACCACGAACGCCGCCGACCAGCCGCGGTTGAGGCGCGTGCGCTCGACCAGGTTGACGAGGGGATTGAGAATATAGGCCAGCAGCAGCCCAACGACGAAGGGCAGCAGGATGCCTCTAAAGGTATAGATCAAGACCAGCGAAACAGCCGCCAAACCGATCCAGATCAGGACTTGGTTTCTGAGTGTGATCAACCGGGCAACCCTTGCGTCCCATTGGTGGAGCCGCTAATCAGCGCGAGGTAATGGCGAGGCCCGGAAAACGCAATGTCCGCCGGCCTGGTCCTCTTCTCGCCCGCTTGCCCCGAAACCGGCTGGAGGCCCATGTCCGACCCTCAAAACCTGCCATCAAACGGGATTTCGTACAAGCAGGCGGGCGTGGACATCGATGCGGGAAACGCCCTCGTCGAAGCGATCAAGCCGATCGTGCGGTCGACGCGCCGTCCCGGGGCCGATGCCGAGATCGGCGGCTTCGGGGGGCTGTTCGACCTCAAGGCCGCCGGCTTCACCGACCCGGTGCTGGTTGCGGCCAATGACGGGGTCGGAACCAAGCTCAGAATCGCCATCGAGGCCGAAAGCCACGCGACGATCGGCATCGACCTCGTCGCCATGTGCGTCAACGACATCATCGTCCAGGGCGCCGAGCCGCTGTTCTTTCTAGACTATTTTGCGACCGGGCGGCTCGATGTCGCAACCGGTACGAAGATCGTCGAAGGCATTGCCGAAGGCTGCCGGATGGCCGGGTGTGCGCTCATCGGCGGGGAAACGGCCGAAATGCCGGGCATGTACGCGGGCAAGGACTACGATCTCGCCGGCTTTGCGGTCGGCGCGGCCGAACGCGGCAGGCTGCTGCCCCGCGACAATCTCATGGCCGGTGATGCGCTCGTGGCCATCGCCTCCTCGGGGCTTCATTCCAACGGCTTTTCGCTGGTGCGCAAGATCGTCGAAATCTCGGGGCTCGACTGGTACCTGCCCGCGCCGTTCGACGAGCGGATGAGCCTCTCGGACGCCCTGCTGGTGCCCACCCGCATCTACGTCAGGCCGCTGCTCGCCGCTTTGAAGTCGGGTCTCGGGATCAAGGCGATGGCCCATATCACCGGCGGGGGCTTCATCGACAACATTCCGCGCGTGCTGCCGCCCACGCTCTCCGCGCATGTCGACCTCGACGCCCTGGCCGTGCCGCGCGTCTTCGGCTGGCTCTCGCGGGTCGGCGGCATGGACGAGCGCGAAATGCTCAGGACCTTCAACTGCGGGGCGGGCATGGTGGTCGTCGTGGCCCACGAGGACGCCGAAAAGCTGGTCAACCTCCTCGCCAGCGAAGGCGAGACGGCGGCCATTTGCGGCGAACTGCGCGCCCGGGACGCCGAGGCCGTGACCTTTTCGGGGAAGCTCGCGCTGTGAGCGGCAGTGCAGCCGCCCCCTCCCCCGCACCAAAAAAGCGCGTCGCCATCCTCATTTCGGGCCGCGGCTCCAACATGGAGGCGCTGATCCGGGCCGCGGCAGCGCCGGATTATCCCGCGACCATTATCGGCGTGCTCTCGAACCGCGCCGATGCCGGCGGTCTCGCCGTTGCGGCTGAGGCCGGCATCGCCACCGCCGTGCGGTCGCACAAGGATTTTCCGACCCGCGAGGCGTTCGACGCGGCCCTCGACGAGCTGCTTCGCAGCTGGGGCGCCGAGATCGTTTGCCTCGCCGGCTTCATGCGGCTGCTGACGCCGGGCTTCGTCGCGAAATGGGAGGGGCGGATGCTCAACATCCATCCCTCGCTGCTGCCCGCCTACCGCGGTCTCCACACGCACGAGCGCGTCCTCGCCGATGGGGTCCCGGAGCACGGCTGCACGGTGCACTTCGTGACGGCCGGCCTCGACGAAGGACCGGCGATTCTCCAGGCCCGTGTACCGGTTCTGCCGGGCGATACCCCGGAATCGCTCGCCGCCCGCGTGCTGGTGGAAGAACACCGCCTCTATCCCGAGGCACTGGCGATGGTCTGCCGCGGCCTCGCCTCACCCCGCCGCGGCGCCTGACGCGCGCCCCACCGCATAGACCAGCAGCACATTGCCCGAGCCCTGCCAGGTGCGGGTCCCGATGAGTTTGAGGGGTACGTCGGGCCGGCGCGCGAAGAGGGGCTCGCCGACCCCGCCCACCAGCGGAAAGACCGTGAGGTGGAGCTCGTCGACGAGGTCATGCGCCAGAAGATCCTGCCAGAGCAGGTGGCTCATGAGGACGAGGATGTCCTTGCCGGGCTGCTGCTTGAGCTCGGCGATCCGCGCATAGGCGTTTGCCCGGGGAATGATCTCGGTGTTCTCCCAGGGGGCCAGCTCGCCGGGCGTGAGACGATCCGAGATCACGAGTTTTGGCGTCGAGCCGATCAGCGCCGAGAACTCCCGGCGGATGGCGCTCGAATTGGGGTCCTCGGGCACCCCCGGCCAGTAGCTCTTGTTGCCGAGGAAGGCGTTGCGGCTGAGCAGCAGATAGTCCGCGCCCGCAAGGAGATCGGCGTTGAAATAGTCGTAGCTCTGGTCGGCATGATAGTCGGGGTGGAAGTGGGCAAAGAGGGGCGCGATGTCGTGCCCGGGCCCGTCGAACAGACCATCGAGCGTGAGGAAATTGCTGACGATCAGCTTGCGCATCGGGCCCTCCTGTCGTGGTTCCCTCGAAAGTTGGGACGCGGCGGGACCGTTGCGCAACGAAAATCGGCATCGCTGCCTGCCGCCGATGTCGATCCGGCCTCGCCTCGCTCGACCATGAGGGCTATGGCACTCAGAGGAGCCCCGCATGACCGACCCCGAATTCCGCGACGACGATCTGATGCACCTAGCCGAACACGGCCTGCCCGATCTTCCGGCGGCGGCGACCAGCG
>DASZTU010000418.1:0-2391 GCA_035547975.1 Devosiaceae bacterium
GGCACGACGCCGCGCGGGGGCTCCTCGACATCGAGCGGCTGGGCGATTGCCTCCGCCGCATACGGAAACATATCGTGCACAAACCGCTCGACCGAATCTCCCCGCTTGCGGTACCCGTCCTGATTGACATCGGCAAAGTCCCGGTATTCGGCGAGGCGCGCGAGAGCGCCATGGCCGACGCCGCGGACGAGCTGATCCGGGAAGCAATGGGGGAAAAGGTGGTCTGATCCTTTCCTCCCAAACGGGCGTCATGCCGGTGAAAGCCGGCATCCGGTGCCCGGGGATCGTGTTGGTGGCCGCCGTCGCCAGGTCGCGGGCTCACCAGGTACGCGATCCCGCCGCCGGGACGAGGTGTGGGAAGGGGGAGCAGATGGCCGCACTGGCGGTTGCGAGCGAGAGAGTTGAGAGTTGGGATATGCTCCGCTTCGCCGGCCAGAATTTTCAGCCCTTGCCCTCGGGCGGTCTCTATTGGCCGGCCGAGCGGACGCTGATCGTTGCCGACTTGCACCTCGAAAAGCTCTCCTCTTTTGCGGCGCGCGGCCAGCTGCTGCCACCCTACGACACGGGCCTGACGCTCGCGCGCCTGGCCGGTGACCTGATGCGGACCGGCGCCGAGACGGTCATCTCGCTGGGCGACAGCTTTCACCGCGACGAGGGTACGGCGAGCCTCCTCGCGGCCGACCGGGCGGCGCTCGAGGCGCTGACGGGCCGCGCCCGCTGGCTCTGGCTCTCCGGCAATCACGACCGCGCCCCGCACGCGCTCGGCGGTGACTGTCTCAGCCACCTCGCGTTTGGCGAGCTGAGTTTCGCGCACGAACCGCGGCGCGGCGCCATCGGGCTCGTCGCAGGCCATCTCCATCCGGCGGCGCGGGTCTACATCAACGGCCGCTCGGTGCGCCGCCCCTGCTTCGTACACGACCGGCGAATTCTGCTGCTCCCCGCCTACGGCGCCTCGACCGGGACGCTCAACATCCTCTCGCCGGCATTCGCCGGGCTCTTCCACTTTGGCGAGCTCGAGGTCACAATGCTCGGCCGCGACCGGCTCTACCCGGTCAGCCCGCGCCGCCTGGCCGCGGGCTGAGGACGTTCAGCGGCCAGTCATGTTGGCCGGCACATAACGCGCCGCAACAACAATGGGGGCATCCGATGCGACCCTTTTTGCGGCGTCTCTGGACCATCCTGGGCTTCTTTATCGCGGCCATTACGCTCGCTGCCCGGTTCGCGCCCCATCCGGCGCCCCCGCCTCCCGAGCCGGCCATGACGGCGCAGCAGGCCTATGAGGACATCTGCGGCCATCCCGATGCCTGCGCGCAGATGCGCGACTTCCTGCAATATGTCGAAGCCCAGAAGCGGGACCTTGGCGTGCCGCCCAACCCGGCGAACCCGAAGCTGAGCGACGCTATCGCCGGAAAATGACCCCGCCCAGCCACCCCGTGCCGAGCGCCAACAGCGCGCAGACGATGCCGTAAAGCAGCGGGTAGTCGCGCGCCGAAGCGTGGATGAACCGCTCGAACCCGGTCTTGTCGACGATGAAGCTGTCGGCGCTCTTGGCGAGGAGCCGCCCATCCTTGAACAGGAACGTCTGGGTGATGAAGAGCCCGTTCGAGATGTCGCCGGGCAGTTCGAGCCGTCCCGCATAGGCGGTGGGGGAGAGGAAGCGGATGGCCTCGTCGTCGACGCCGAAAAGCCCCCGGGCCGTCATCAGCCGGACCAGTTCCGTCCCGAACCGCGCGACCATCGGCGAGGCGGGGGGACCTTCGAGCGTGGGTTGCGACTCGGGCCGGATGTGGTTGCCCACGAGCGTCGCCTCGTCGGTGATCCGGGACAGCGGATTGCTCGCAAGCACCCGGTAGAAGGTCGGAAACGGGGCGAACTCGACCTGCTCGGTGTTCATCCAGATACCGAAGGTGTTGGTCTTGAGCCGGGCGATGCGGTCGACCGAAGGTCCGGTGACGGTGACGATCACGTCATAGGGCCCCCCGGTCGAGCCCCCGGCCTCGTCCGGCTCCACATTGCCGAAAATGCTCAGCGTCTCGCCGTTGAAACTGGAGGTGATCGCGATGCGGGGGTTGGAGACGATCGAGACGAGTTGCTCGGCGCGCGCCGCCTCGCCCGCAAGCAGCAGGCTGAGCAAGGCCAAAGCGAACCGGAGCCCGATCACACGAGGCCCCCCGGTCCAACGATTGCCATGCTGAAGGGATCGGCGGGCGGCAGCACCAGCGTCAGCCCGAACCGGATCGCCACGGCGAGGATCAGCGCCGCGAGCAGGAACCGGAGCTGCTCGCCCCTGAGATACTGCCCGGCTGAGGCCCCGAACTGCGCCCCGATCGTGCCGCCGACCATGAGGCAGAAGGCGAGGAGGATATCGACGCTCTGGCTCTGCACCGCCTG
>DASZTU010000419.1:0-10473 GCA_035547975.1 Devosiaceae bacterium
CGAACCAGCTCAAGTCGGGCGCAAGACAGAGCAGCAGGAAAATCCACCAGTTGCCGCCCAGTTGCCAGTACGCAACAAGCGCGGCCAGCAGCACCGCGCCGCCCTCGAGCTGGAGCAGCAGCGACACGGGTCGCGGATGGCGAAAATAGTGCGGAACGGACATCGCGGCCCCCAACTTTGCGCCCACGCTGGCTGAGGTGAAGGGGACCGTCAAGCCGCTGGAAGCTGGGAGGAGGCGGGCGATGACAAGATCACCGCCCGCCTTACGCCTTACATGATGCTGAGCGTTTCAGCGACCTCGACCGAGCCGCCCGACATCAGGATCGGGCAGGATTTGGCGAGCTTCACCGCTGCATCGAGATCGGACGCCTCAATCACGCTGTAACCGGTGATCGGGTTGGCGCCGCCGCCCTCGCTGACCTTGCCGTCCCTGGCAATGGTCTTGGCCGGACCGGTTGGGTTGCCGACGTCGACCATCGCTTTGCCCAAGCCGCCGATCCAGCTGTTCCACGCGGCCATGATCTTCTGGCCTTCTTCCGGGGAGGCCGGCATGCCGCCGCCGTGATAGGCGAATACGTATTTGGTCATCATCGTCTCCTCTGCTGTTGCCTGAAAAGTCCCGCGGGCGCTGCCGCCGGGATTTGAAAGACCGGGCGTTACATCGGGGTCGGCACGTTGAGCGGCTGGCCGGTTTCGAGGTAGGTCTTGAGGCTGGACAGGATCAGCTGCCAGCCCTCCGCCGCGCCGCCGGCCTTCGCGATTTCGTAGTGGCTCAAGGTCAGCTTGACGACCTCGCCCATCGGCTCGATCTCATAGACGACCCGGGTGGCGGGCCCCTCCTGCCACATCGGAACGAAGGTCGTCTCGAGCCGCCGCTCCGGCACGATCGCCACGACCTCGCCGTCGAGCAGCAGTTTGCCGTCGCGTCCCCGGTACTGAAACGGCCGCCCCGGCTCGAGCGTCGATTCCAGCCGCGAGTGAATGTAGTAGAGCTCGGTCTTGTCCGGATTGACGAGGGCATCCCAGAGCGCCTCGGGCGTCGTGCGGATGTAGGTCTCGAGGACGAAATCGGGCTTGTCGGCCATCGGCGGTATTCCTTCGAACTTGTTCTTCAGGTCCAGCATCAGCCGGGCCAACGGTTTGCCGTAGGGCGCCATCCATCGGTCGGCGACCTCCTGGATGGGGAGGGCGTTGAGGTAGTGGTACTTGAACCGCCCCGCCTTGCGGGTAACCACCAGGTTCGCGTCCTCCAGGACCTTGAGGTGTTTCATCACCCCAAACCGGGTCATTCCGAGCCCCGCTTCGAGCTCGGTCAACGTCTGCCCGCTCCTGTCCCGCAAGCTGTCGAGCAGTGCCCGACGCGTGGGGTCGCTCAACGCCTTGAAGACCGCATCCACGAGCCGGACAATAGGTGACTAAATGGTCACGTGTCAAGCGATGTTGCAAATCGCCGCAAACGTCGGCGACGCCCGGCCCCGGATGACTTCCGCCCCGCAGCGCAATTTTGAGGGCAGGGCGGCTCCCCAAGCGACCGTCCCGTGCTAATCACCCCGCGACGGTGTTCGCGGGGGGAGTGGCGCATGGCGACGAAGACGGATCGGGCCGGGACGGGCGTGCCCCCCTGCGCGGAAATCAACCTCGCGGGCGCCTGGGCGCTCACCTCACCCACTGTCGCGGGGAGGCGCGCCATCACGCTGCCGGGCGACGTCCACACCGCGCTCATCGAGTCCGGCGAAATCCCCGACCCCTATTTCGGCAACAACGAAAAGGCGGTGATGTGGGTCAATGAAACCGCCTGGGCGCTCGAGCGCAAATTCGAGGCGAGTGCGGCCGATATAGCCGGCTATCTGACGCTGACGCTCGAATACGTCGACTGCATCGCCACGATCTTCCTCAACGGCGAGGTGATCGCCGAGACCGACAATGCGTTCCTGCGCCACGACATTGATGTGACCGGGAAGGTGCGCGAGGGCGAGAACACGCTGCGCATCCTTTTCGACATCGCCCCGGACGTCGCCCGCGCCCGCTACGAGGCGCACCCGTTCCCGATCCCCTTCACCAACAATTACAAGACCAACGGCCTCAAGGGCATCCACATGAACTTCATCCGCAAGGCGGCATGCCATGCGGGGTGGGACTGGGGCATTTGCCTGATGCCGATCGGCGTCTATGGGCGGATGGTGCTGCGCCGTTCGCGGCTCGTCCGGCAGGAGAGCGTCCAGGTCGAGCAGGCCCACGGGCGCAATTCGGTCGAGCTCTCGATCCGGACGCGCCTCTTCGCGTTCGATCACGGGTCCGCCGATATCGAGCACCGCATCGATGGGCAGGTCATCGCCGACAAGGTGGTGGTGACGCCGGGCGAGAACGTCTTCATCCACAACATCACGATCAAGAACCCGAAACTCTGGTGGCCGAGCGGGCAGGGCGAGCAGCCCCTCTACCTCCTTGAGACCATCGTCGACGGCGAGCACCGGACCCGCCGCATCGGCCTCCGGCAGCTCGAATGGGTGATCGAGAAGGACGAGATCGACCACAGCTTCAAGGTGCGCATCAACGGTCGCGACGTCACCATGCTCGGGGCCAACTGGATCCCCAATGACGCGATCCCCTCGCGCATCACGCCCGCCGCCGTCCGCGACGTGCTCGAAAGCGCCAAGGCCGCCAACATGAACATGATCCGCCTCTGGGGCGGCGGCCAGTACGAGCCGGATTTCTTCTACGACCTCTGCGACGAGCTTGGCCTGCTGATCTGGCACGACTTCATGTTCTCGTGCATGCCGTACCCCTCCGATCCGCCCTTCCTCGCGAGCGTCCGGCAGGAAATCACGCAGCAGGTGCGGCGCCTCCAGCACCACGCCGCGATCGCGCTCTGGTGCGGGGACAACGAGGTCATCGGCTCGCTCAACTGGTACCCCGAGACGCGCGCCAACCGCGACCGGTTCGTCGCCAATTACGACCGGCTCAACTCGATGCTCGGCGCGATCGTTGCGGAGGAAGACCCGGGCCGCCGGTTCTGGCCGTCCTCACCGTCGCTCGGCTACATGGACTATTCCGACGGCTGGCACTCGGACACGCGCGGCGACACGCATTTCTGGCAGGTCTGGCACGAGGCGGCGCCGTTCGAGAGGGCCCGCGAGGTGAACCCGCGCTTTGCGTCCGAGTTCGGCTTCCAGAGCTTTACCTCGATGAACGTCATCGAGAGTTTTACCGAGCCAGGCGACCGCAATCCGTCCTCCCCGGTGATGGAGACGCACCAGCGCAACGAGGGGGGCAATGCGCGCATCCTCGAGACGATGACGCGCTACTTCCGCTTCCCCAGGGATTTCGAGTCGATGGTGTTCCTGTCGCAGGTGCAGCAGGGCCTCGCCATCAAGACGGCTATCGAATACTGGCGCTCGACCAAGCCGCGCTGCATGGGAACGCTCTACTGGCAGATCAACGACACCTGGCCCGTCGCGAGCTGGGCGAGCCTCGACTATGGCGGGCAGTGGAAACCCATGCACTACATGGCGCGGCGCTTCTACCTGCCGCTCAACATCGTCGCCATTCCGGACAAGGCAACGGGCGACATCGTTCTCAAGGGGATCAACGATACCGGGTCGAAGGCGCAGGTCGGCGTCGAAATCCTCGCGGTCGACATGGCCGGGCAAACGCGCCGGCTCGGCTCGAAGCGGGCGCGACTCAGCCCGGACGCAGCGGTCGAGATCGCCCGTATCGGGGCGGAAAAGCTCAGGCCGGGCGAATTCCTGTTCTTCTCCTGGACCGGCGAGGACGGCCGGGTCCTCGGTGAGAACGACTTCTTCCCCGAGGCGTACAAATATTACGACCTGCCGCACGCCGAGGTGAAGGCGAGCTGGTCGAGCGACAATGGCGCCCCCGTCCTGACGCTGACGACCGACAGGCCGGCCTTCTTCGTGACGGTGACCGCCCCGGAGGTCCCGGGCTATTTCAGCGACAACGCGCTCACGCTGCTGCCGGGCCGCGAGGCGCGCCTCACCTTCAAGCCGCGCCTCGGAACCAAGGTCAATCCCAAGGCGCTGGCCAAGGGGTTGCGCGTCGCGCATCTGCGGCAGAGCTATTGAGCGCGAAGGCGTTAGTGGCGCTCGGGTGGGCCGAACCCGCCCGGGCAGTTGACTTGGCCGGGCATTTGGGCGAAGCCCGCCTCGCTCGGCGCCTCCCGCCCGCCGCTGGATCACCAAATGTCTTCGCCGGTTGCCCCCCTCCAGGATCGCCGTCTGAGGGGAATAGTCTTCGTCCTGGCCGGCTACTTCTGCTTCACGGTCATCGACAGCTGCGCCAAGTGGCTCACCATCGCCGGCATGCCGACGGGCGAGGTGGTGTTCGTGCGCTATGCCGGCCAGCTGCTCTTCGTGGTGCTGCTGCTCGGACCGAGAAGCGGCGCCGACATGCTGCGAACCCGCCGACCCTGGCTCGAGGTGGTGCGCGGCGTCTGCCTGCTCGCATCGACGGCGGCGAATTTCCTGGCGCTGAGCTTTTTGCCGCTCACGGTCACGAGCTCGATCAACTTCACCATGCCGCTCGTGCTCTGCGCGCTCTCCATTCCGCTGCTCGGCGAGCAGGTCGGCTGGCGACGGTGGCTCGCCATCGGCATCGGCTTCATCGGCATTCTCGTGATCGTGCGGCCGGGAACGCAGGCGTTCCACCCGGCGGTGCTGCTGTCGCTCACCAATGTGGTGTTCGTTGCGAGCTACATGATCCTCAACCGCAAGCTCGCCGGGGTGGATTCGGCCACGACCCAGCAGTTCTATGCGGGCCTCGTGGCGACGGTCTGCGTCGCCGGGTTTGCCATCCATGGCTGGACGTGGCCCGTCGACCGGGTGGGCTGGTTCTGCTTTGTGCTGATCGGCGTTGCGGCGCTCGTCGCGCACCAGTTCATCACCATCGCCCACCGCTATGCGCCGGCCTCCGTGCTGGCGCCGTTCGCCTATCTGCAGATCGTCTCGATGACGGCGTCGAGCTGGCTGATCTTCAACCAGCCGCCGGACGTGTGGATATTCGTCGGCGTGCCCATCGTCATCGGCTCCGGCCTCTACATCTGGCTGCGCGAGCGGGCGCTGCAGAAGGGCGCCGTGACCGAGGTGGCGCCGCAGGACTGACCGGCGGGGCCGGGGGCAAAATGACCGGGCGCGGGAATTCGGGCGCGGACGTGTTGCGCTGGCTACGCGGGTAACGGTAGTCTGGCGGCCAGGAGAGGCCCAGATGGCGAAAATCCACTACCACATCGTGCAGCATGACGGCGGCTGGGCCTACAGGCTCGACGGCGTCTTTTCCGAGACGTTCCGTACGCACGAGCAGGCGCTGCAGGCGGCGCGCCGAGCGGCCCGCGAGCAGGAGCGCCCCGACGAAACGCGGGCCATCCTCTGGGAAGATGCCGACGGCAAGTGGCATGAGGAACTCGCGCGCGGCGACGACCGGCCGATCGCCGACGTCGAGGATACGCCCTGACCCTCTAGGCCGGCTGCGGCACGGGCGAAAGCGGCGTGCGCGAGCCGCGGTTGATCATGATCGATAGACCCGCGGCCAGAAGGCCGGTCAGGCCTGCCAAGAGGAAGGCATTGGCGTAGTTGCCCGTTTCCTGCCGGATGAGCCCGGCGAGGAAGGCCGCGGTCGCTCCGCCCATCTGGTGGCCGGCGAGCACCCAGCCGAAGACGATCGGCCCGGCGCGATCGCCGAAGGCTTCCGTCGAGAGCTTCGCGGTCGGGGGGACAGTCGCGATCCAGTCGAGCCCATAGAGCACGGCGAAGGCCGAGAGGGTCCAGCCGGAAAAGCCGGAATAGGGCAAATAGAGCAGCGAGAGACCGCGGACGCCGTAATAGACCATCAGCAGCTTGCGGGGGTCGAAGCGGTCGGTGAGCCAGCCCGAGAGCGTCGTGCCGATGAGATCGAAAACGCCCATGGTCGCCAGCAGGCCCGCCGCCGCGACCTCGGGGATGCCGTGATCGCCACAGAAGGCGATGAGATGGGTGCCGACAAGGCCGTTCGTGGTGAGGCCGCAGACGAAGAAGGTGGCGAAGAGCAGCCAGAAAGTGCGCGTCTTCATGGCGCCGCCGAGAATGCCAAAGGTTTCGGCGATGAAGCCGGCCCCCGCGGCCCGGGCGGGCGGCACGACCTCGTCAGGGGCGGCGCCATAGCGGACGAGGCCGATGGCGGCCGGCCGTTCGGGCACGAGGAAATAGACCAGCGGGATCAGGACGGCCGCGCCGATCGAGATGGCGATCACCACGGCCTTCCAGCCGATCGACTCGGCGAGCGCGGCCATGGCGGGCAGGAAGATCAGCGTGCCGGTTGCGGTCGAGGCCGACATCAGCCCCATGACGAGGCCACGATTGGTCGAAAACCAGCGGTTGGCGATCGTTGCCCCGAGCACGGCGGCCACCGCGCCGGTGCCGAGGCCCGAGACGAGCCCCCACGTCGCAATCAAATGCCAGGGCTCGGTCATGAAGAGGCTGGTGGCCGTCGAGCCCGACATCAGCACCAAGGCCCCGAGCACCGTCCGGCGCAGGCCGACGCGTTCCATCAGCGCCGCGGCGAACGGACCCGTCAATCCGTAGACGAGAATGCCGATCGCGGCGGAGAGCGAAACCGTGTCCCGGGACCAGCCGAATGCCGACTGCAGCGGCTGGAGCAGCACGCCCGGCGCGGCACGCATGGCCGAAGAGCCGAGGAGGGCGGTAAAGATCACGGCGACGACGACGAACGCATAGCGCTGGCCGAAGGGACGGGAGGAAACCATTGCAGAAGAATGCGCTATGATGTTACTAACCGGTACGTCTGCAAGGAACATACGTACCGGGGAGTAACATTGTCAACGGGCAAGGCCGAGCAAGGCGAGCGGGGCACTGACGAAATCGGGGATGGGGCCCGGACGCCGCCGCGCGCGTCGGAAAAGGTCCTCCGGTCGGCCCGAAAACTGTTTTACGAGCGGGGCATCCGGGCCATCGGGGTCGATGAAATCGTGGCCGACGCGGGGGTCACCAAGCCGAGCCTCTACCGCAGCTATGCCTCCAAGGACATGCTGGCCGCCTCCTACCTTCGCCTCTACGAGCAGGAGGTCTGGGGCCGGTTCGATGCCGCCATGGCGCGCCACCCGGGCGACCCGCGCGGCGGGCTGCTGGACTATCTCGATGAGCTCTCCCAACGCGTGACCCAGGCCGGCTATCGCGGCTGCGGGCTCAGCAATGCGGCGGTCGAATATCCCGCAGCCGGCCATCCGGCGCGCCTCGTCACCGAGCAGCACAAGGCGAAGCTGCGCGAACGCCTCCGCCAGATCGCCGGCGATATGGGTGCGCCCGACCCGGACCTTCTGGCGGATGGGCTCTTCCTGCTTCTCGAAGGCGCGCTGATCTCCTCGCAGATTTTTCGCGAGGGGAGCCCGTCGGTGAATGTCGGAAACGCCGCGCGGCTGCTCATCAAGGCAGCCACGGGCTCGTAGGCGTGATAGCAGGGCCGGTCAGTGCCGCGCCGGCGGCCGACCGAAATCCTTGCGCAGCTCGTCCTTGGCGGCCTCGAGCACCTTCTTGCGTTTGGCCGGAAGGTTCTTGCCGGCACGGTTGATGTAGAAGGTCAACATCGACATGGCCGAGCGGAAGGGGTCGGCCTTGCGGCGGGTGCTCTCCTCGGCCGAGCGCTTGAGGGAATCGGCCACGGCCTTGGGATCGTCGAGCTCGAAGACGTGCGGGCGGAGGTCGAGGGCATTGGAATGCTCGGTCACGTCCTGCGACCATTTTCGGGTGTCCGCCATCGTTTCCTCCTTCGTTCCGGCATGTCCAATCCACCGCCAGCGAGAATGGTTCCCGCCCGGATTGCGCGGCGCGGTCGGCTGGGTTAACCGGAAGCGGGTCATGCAGGGAGGTCGGTTCGGATGGCTGTAAAACTCATCGAGGCGAGGCTGCCGGATTTCGGCGTCCCCGACACACAGCCCGAGCTGCCGCGCGAGCTCTACCAGCGGCGCTTCCATGCCTTCGTTGCCGCCCTGAAGTCGGCCGGCCTCGACGCCGGCATGGTCTATGCGGACCGGGAGCACTGCGCCAACCTCGCCTACCTCACGGGCTTCGATCCTCGCTTCGAGGAAGCGTTGATGGTCGTCATCCCGGGGAAAACCCCGACGATCTTTGCGGGGCCGGAGAACCTCGGCCGGGCGGCGGCAGCCATGATCGAGGTCGAGGCGCGGCTCTACCCGCCCTTCGGCCTTCTGGGGCAGGACCGCCGCCAGACGCCGCCGATCGCCGACATGCTGCACGGGGCAGGGCTTTCCTCGGGCCAGAAGGTCGGCGTGTTCGGTTGGAAGTATTTCGGGCCGTCCGAGACCGCGACCCCCAACACCTGGCTCGAAACGCCCTCCTACCTCGTCGACGCGGCCCGCATCGTGACCGGCGGCATCGGGCGGGTGGTCAACGCCAATCGCCTCTTGATGCATTCCTCGACCGGCCTCAGGGCCTTCAACGAAGTCGAGCAGATCGCCCAGTTCGAGTTCTCCGCGGTTGCCGCTTCCGAGGCGATCAAGAATCTCGTCCGCGGCCTGCGGCCCGGGCTCACCGAGTTCGAAGCGGTGGCCAAGATGCGGCTCAATGGCCTGCCGCACAGCTGCCACACCATGCTCTCGACCGGTGACCGGCTCGTCGGCCTCAACAGCCCATCGACCAAGGTGATCGAGCGCGGCGATCCGCTCACGACGGCCGTGGGCTATTGGGGCGCGCTGTCGAGCCGCGTCGGCTGGGTCGCGGAGGATGCGGGCGATCTTCCCGCCGATGCGCAGGACTATGTCGAGCGTCTCGCCGCACCCTATTTCGCGTGCGCCGCCGAATGGTACGAGACGATCGGCATCGGCGTCGCCGGCGGGCAGATCGACGCCATGGTGCGCAAGCACCTCGACACGCCGTTCTTCAAGCTGGTGCTCAATCCGGGGCACCTGATCCACATCGACGAGTGGATGAACACCCCGGTCTACCCCGGATCGACCGAGCGCTTCGCCTCGGGGCAGGTGGTGCAGTGCGACATCATCCCGGCTGTCGGGGCGCCGTATCATTCCTGTAACATCGAGGATGGCGTTGCGATCCTCGATGCGCGCCCGCGCGACGAGTTGCGGGACAAGTTTCCCAAGGTGATGGAGCGGATCGAGGCGCGGCGGGCGTTTATGGGCGATGTTCTCGGCATTCGCCTCAAACCCGAAATACTGCCGCTCAGCAACATTTGCGGGGCGCTGGCACCTTATCTTCTGGCGCCGCAGCGGATTTTCTCGCAGGCGTAAGGTCTATCGTCGCGCTTTACGTGTGCAAGGGCGGTTCCCGGGCCTGCTTCTGCTTGCCGGGGGACGGCTTGCCAAATCGACCGTCTCTGGGTATTAAGGTTCAATCGACATTTGGCTGATTTTCGGCCGTTTTGCCCTGGTGAAGGCTCGGCGCGGACAAAACTCCAAACATCGACAACTGGCCGAGCACAACAAGGGCGCCCACGCGCCATGCTGAGCTCAACTACCGTGGACGCTACTCAAGGGACGACGCTTCTATGCAGACCGGCACCGTGAAATTCTACAACGAGCAGAAGGGCTATGGCTTCATCCAGCCGGATGCTGGCGGCAAGGACGTGTTCGTCCACGCCACGGCCCTGCAGCGGGCGGGGCTGCGCAGCCTCGCCGAAGGCCAGAAGGTGTCGTTCGACACCGCCGAGGACCGCCGGACCGGCAAGGTGGCGGTGAACAACATCGCCGCGGCCTGATCGGCCTGCTTCAACGAGCATTGTGAGCCGGGTGCCTCGCGGGGCATCCGGTTTTTTGCTGCCCGCTTTGCGCCCCTCTGCCAATATTCGCGCGGTCTTGTCGAGGAGTGGCTCGTGAGCCCGCGTTTCCATCGTCGCCGTTCGGTTGCCGGATCGGTCCGCCGGATTGCCGCGCTCGAGATCGGCCGGGCGCTCGACGCCATCCGGGACGATGGGCTCGACGAGGCCGAAGTCATCCATGTGGTGCGCCAGCAACTGAAGCGCCTGCGGGGGCTCATCCGGCTGGTCCGACCGCATTTCCCCGACTACGGGGCCGAGAACGTCTTCTTCCGCGACCTCGGCCGCCGGCTCGCACCGAGCCGCGATGCGGATGTGCTGGGCGAAACCTTCGGCACCCTCACGGCGCGCGCCGGACTCCATCTGCCCGAGGCGCGGGCGCGGCTCGCGGGGGAGGGCTCGCAGCCCGAGAGCCGGCTGCCCCTGCTCCGGGGCGAGATTGCGTCGGCGCTCGAGGAGGCGCGGGCGCGGGCGCAACGCTGGCGCCTCACGGGCGAGGGGTTTTCACTCATCGCGCCGGGCCTGCGGCGGGTCTACCGGAAGGTGCGACGGGCCGGGGAGCTCGCTTCGGCCCATCCGACGCCGCTCCACTTCCACGAGTGGCGCAAGCAGACGAAATACCACGCGAGCCACCTCGCCCTCATCGGGCATATCGCGCCAAAAATCTTCAGGAGCTACCGC